>JBDUCF010000237.1:0-5007 GCA_040003545.1 Pyrinomonadaceae bacterium
ACTTCCTCCATGGTTACGCCGTAGAGTGCACGCGCCATTTCCATGGTCCGCTTGTTATGAGTAATGACAATGAATTGCGTATTTACCGACATCTGGGCGACTTTATCGGTGAAGCGGCCCACGTTGGCTTCGTCAAGCGGAGCGTCAACCTCAT
Source organism: Pyrinomonadaceae bacterium (assembly GCA_040003545.1). Taxonomy (GTDB): domain Bacteria; phylum Acidobacteriota; class Blastocatellia; order Pyrinomonadales; family Pyrinomonadaceae; genus DASXRU01. The sequence goes on from JBDUCF010000237.1 coordinate 155, forward strand.
CAAGCAGACAGAAGGGTGAAGGACGGTAATGAAAGATTCCCAGAACCAATGCCAGCGCGGCCATCGCTTTCTCACCGCCCGAAAGCAATAGCACATTTTGCAGTCTCTTTCCGGGGGGCTGGGCGATCACGTCGATGCCTGACTCCAACACATCATCAGCCTCGATCAAACTCATCTCGCCCTTGCCACCGCCAAAAAGTTCCTGAAAGAGTTCGCTGAAATTCTTGTTGATCTGCTCGAAGGCGTGACGAAATCTTTCGCGAGATCGTCGCTTGATTTCGCGTAACGCTTCATCGGTTGAGGAAATACTGTCGACGATGTCCTGGCGCTGGGTTGTGAGGAACAACAATCGGGCCTCGTTTTCGGAGAGCTCTTCAAGCGCCATCATGTTAACAGCGCCGAAACCCTCAATTCTCGAACGTAATTCTTCGACGCGCGCCTGGGCCGCTCCCAGATCAAAATCCTCATCAATCGGCTGCTCACGCGCTAACTCCTCCAACGACTGATTGAGTTCCGCGGCACAGTTTTCACCGACGAAGGTTAACCGAGCCTGCGCCTCGGCGCGCTGTACTTCAATACCTGCTCGAGCGTCACGAACTTCCGCAGCATGTTTATTCAGGTCGGATAGTTCGGTAGCCAAAACATCAGCTTGTTGGCGGGCTTCTTCGAGACGCACCGCAAGCGCGGCAATCTCCTGTTCTTCCTTTGCCTTCTCCTCGGCGACCGTACTTGCCTTATGTTCCAGATCCGCAATCGATTCGCGCAGCGCCACGATGCGTTCGGTCATCTCCACGAGCTCCAGGCGGTGTCGCTCCACGCGGCCGGCAACCTCAGCGTACTCGGCTTCCATACGGCGCAGTTCAGCAGCCGTGCTGCGTCTGCGCTCCGCTGCCGCGGCTGCCGCTGCTCGCTGCACGGCCAGTCCATCGCTCTCTATCTCAGCCTGTCGTCGGGCATCCGCGAGAAGAGTTGTTGCGTTGCTCACTGTCTCAGTCGCGGCGATGCGGGCCGACTCGGCTTCTTCGGCGTCCGTAATGGCGGCGGCGCGACGCCTGGCTACCTCGATTCGTTCCTGTTCGACTCTTCCGGCATCCTCGCCCACAATTCGCATGTGACGGTCGGCACGTTCGATCTCATGTGCAAGTCCGGTTGCCGTTACTTCACGCGCCATTGCCTCTCGCTCTTCGCGCCCGATGGCTTCATTCAAAAGCACTACGGCATCTTCCAGTCCGACCAAACGCGTGCGCGCCTGCTTTGCTAAATCTTCAGCTGACTTCGATTCAACGCTCAAAACTTCCGCGCGCGATTCCAACTCTCGCAATTCACGTTTGAAAGTGAGCAGTCCCGCTCCTTCTTCGAGCGCGCGAGCATCGCCGGCGCTCACAAACTGTCCGCCGGCAACCCAATCGCCGTTTAAGGTTACGAAAACTTCGCCGGTCGCCAACGACTTGGTCATAGCGTCGTCAAGGTTGGCCGCGAGCCGGGCGTTCATTTTGCCGGGCAGCGTGCGCTGAAGAACGGACAGCAGTTCTCGCGGAGCTCCCAGCAGGTCCGAAATCCTGAGGTCCTCGGGTATCACCTCGTTCGCAAAAGAGATTGACAGCGCGGGACGCTCTTCAACGCGGGAGGCTAATTCGTTAAATTGCGCGTTAAGTTGGGTGTTGGTTTCGTCGCTTCCACCATGAAGTCCGGCAACCAAAAAGCTTGCCCGCCCGCCGTTGTTTTCCCGCAACCACTGTGCGGCGCGAGCAGCATCATCGGGGCTGGGAACGACAATCGATTGCAACGAAGAGCCCAACACACCCTCGACGGCGCGTTCCCATTTAGCTTCAACCTTGAGTGCGTCAGCGAGTGTGCCGATAAAATGGAAGTCACGCGGCGCACTCTCCTGGGAAAACATCAGTTGCACCGCTGACGAATAATAGGAGCGGCGATCGTCAAGTTCCTTCAAACTCTCGAGACGATGTTTGGTCCGGGAATACTCATCCCGCACTCGCGTCAGTTCCGCTTCCGTGTCGCTAACGGATTCATGACCCTGAACCACTGCATCGACAGCTCGTTCACGCTCGGCATTCAGTGTGGAAATGTGTTCTCTTGCAGAATTAATCTCTTTGCTGAAAACGTCCGCTTCCGCCTGTCGCTCGGCATGCTGGACGGCGGCACGTTCGCCTTCACGCGCCAGGCCTCCTGCCTGGACGGCCAAACGCTCGAGTGTACCCTCGAGCTGCCGCGCTATCTCCCTCAGTCTTTCGGCCACGGCGGTGTGTTTAAGCAAATCTGCTCGCGCATTCTCAATCTCGGTCTCAGCGCGCTGAGCCGTCGACAGCTTCTCGGCATAAGACTCTTCAGCGGTCCTTAAACCAGCTGCACTTTTATCGGCTTCGCCTCGCAACCTCGCATCATCCTCTTGCAGCCGTTTGCATTCGGCTTCGACCAGAATTAACCGTTCGGAGAGCGCCTCTATCTCAGCGCCGACCTCCCTATTTCGCTTGTCCAGCGACACTACCTGCTCTTCCTGGTAGGCCCGCTCACGCGTTTGGCGGTCGCGCCTAAGGACAGCCTCGGCCGCGGCGGCCCGCGCGGCTGCCAGATCATCTTCAGTCTTGCGCGCTCCCTGGGTAGCACTCCGCGCGTCTTCTTCGCGCTTATTCAATTCTTCGGCGACGCTGCGTTCCATAGCGCTCGCTTCGTCGAGTTTCACCTCTGTCTCGTCCAACAACTTCGTTAGCTTTCGATCTTCCGCCACGAATACGTGACGCAACAACTCGCGCAACTCTTCGCGGAAAACTCCATAACGCCGGGCCTTCGCAGCCTGACGCCGCAGACTATTTACCTGGCGATCTATTTCGGAAATTATGTCGGAGATTCGGGAAAGATTTGACCGTGCAGATTCCAATCGCGCTTCCGCCGCGCGTTGGCGTACGCGAAACTTGGTGATGCCCGCCGCCTCTTCGATTATCGTGCGCCGGTCCATCGGCTTCGCTGAAAGGATCTGGCCAATACGGCCTTGCTCGATAATCGCGTAGTGGCCGCCCGCGAGCCCGGTTCCCGAAAAGAGATCCTGAATATCGCGCAAGCGACAGGGCCTGTCATTAAGAAGGTATTCGCTCTCCCCAGAGCGATATAGACGACGCGTGACCGACACCGCTTCACCGGGAGCAAATTCCAGCGCCAGGTTTCTTCGTCGCCAATGTCGTTTGTGCGAAACCTTTGCCGAGGCCGTCGATGCCGCCGATACTCCGGCCACAGACGTCGCGTCTTCAACCGGGCCTTCGGTCGCTGCAATATCTGATTCAAGTGAAGCTGAGTCAGTGAGGACTGGCTCTGGAGTCCCCCCCGCCGTCTCTTCCAAAATCACCGAATCGAGATCGACAACCTGGTCGTCGATTTGTTCGAGCGTCGAATCGATATCTTCAATGTCGGGCTCGTGCTCAACCATCTCGTCCCGAACCATGTGCATGACTACTTCAGCCATGCCGCTCGGTTGGCGATTTCGAGAGCCCTGGAAAATGACATCTTGCATCGCGCCGCCGCGCAAGTGTTTGACCCTTTGTTCGCCGAGGACCCAGGCTATTGCATCCGCGACATTACTTTTGCCGCAGCCATTTGGCCCGACAATGGCAGTTATGCCGTCACCTGTGAAGAGAATTTGGGTGTAGTCCGCGAAGGATTTGAATCCGGTAATCTCGAGGCGTTTCAGTTTGAACATGCGAGAAATCGTCTGTTTAGCCTAAGCCCAGAACCGGAAAAAGCGAATTCCGAGAGGCAACGCACGGGTGTGCCAATATAATTGGGAGTTGCTTAGAATGTCAACCAAAACTTGAGGTTACCTAACTTTAATGATGCAGACAGCAAAGTTAACAAACGTGCTTAAGTTCCATCAGGCGATGGCGGATCGCTAGCATCGACCCGCAGATTAGCAACTGTCGCTGGAACATGTGTAAACAGGGCGCTTGGCGCTGTGACCTGGCAGGCGCTGAAAGACGAAGAGCGATCCACGAAATCAGACGAAGTGGCGCTAAAAGCGACTGGTTCGAGACATTTCGTGTGATTTCGTCGATCGTCTCATTCTTCTGAGACTGGCCCACTCCATTTTCAGCAGCCTGCTAGGGAAGTAGTTCTCTTCGCGTATAAAGCAACAGGTCTACGCCGGGACGCAGGGCAAAACTACCTGCCGCGTTCAATCCCGAATGAACCTTCTGATAGCGGTCGCCATAGGTGGCTTCCACTTCCGCTTCCTGACCCTGCGAAGCAATGACGATGGGCTCATTGGTTGCGACAATGTTTCCGTGATAACCCACTCGAGTGTAATCGCGCAGGTACCACGGCAATGGCCAGTAGTCTGGAGAAACTATCGTGATTCCCGTTTGGCCGCCCTGATGTGTTCGCTGGGCAATGCGATTTATTTCATCGACTAGTTTGAGTATGTCTCGGCGCGTGTGGGCGTAGACATAAACGTAGTAGCCATCATCGTTATCGTAGTTAAAGAAATTGAGATCAAATGTCTGGTAGCCGGGAATGGAAGTCTTCCAATGCGGCTCGATTTCGGCAAGCGCCGGAACCAAACCAGACCAGGGATTAGTATTCATTACTTTGTCAACGACTCTGGCCAAACCGGGTAGTGGGCCAATTGCCACGAGTAACACCGCAGTAAGAACAGCAATTCGCGTACGGTTGCTCAGTTCCCACCTACCCAATTCCTGACAGAGCCATTGGATGGTGAAGCCACTGCAGAGGGCTAATGGAACAATGAAGTTGATGGCAAGCCAGGGCGTCTTGTAAGCAATCAAAGAATATGCAGCGATAAGGCCGAAGGCCCAAAGCGCTGCAAACAAGGCGAATGACTTTGCCGG
>JBDUCF010000238.1:0-5001 GCA_040003545.1 Pyrinomonadaceae bacterium
GCGCCTTGTCAGTACCACCTGCGATAGCGGGTGGGTCAGTGTCGGCTCTCGCCGCCCTCGCCTCCGACGCAAGGATCTGATCGCGCAGGATCTTGAAGTTAATATGCCGGTCGTCGTTAGACATTAGCGATTACGGACATCTTCAAACGCAAAGGTCGCAAAGGTGTTCGCAAAGGGCGCAAAGAAAAACGCATTGTCTTCCTCTGCGTCCTTTGCGTATACCTCCGCGTCCTCTGCGTTTAAGAATCAACTCTCATTACCCCTCAAGCTATGGACCCGGGCGTTCGACTAAGGCTCACCGGTGACAGGTCGAACAACTGGTCAAAACGTTTACGCCCTGAATGTGATAGGTCTTCATCAAATCACGTCCCTGGGCAATCTCTTCCTTCGAATGATTCTCGGCGCGCCACTCCATATCGAAAACCTTCTCCCGGGGCCGCACAAACTTTTCCGGATTACGATGACACTGCAGGCACCACTCCATTTGCAGCGACGACGCCTGGTAGGCGATGGGCATCTGATCGACCCGACCATGGCAGGTCGAGCAGCCCACGCCCTTCTTTACATGAATGCTGTGATTGAAATAAGTAAAGTCAGGCAGATCGTGAACGCGTATCCACTCCAGCGGCTTGCCACTGCGAAAACTCGCGCGCACCGGCTCGAGATAGGTACTATCGGCCCAGATCTGCTTGTGACAGTTCATGCAGGTGCTGGTCGAAGGCATGCCGGCGGAAGCCGCCGTCTCGACAGACGTGTGGCAGTAGCGGCAATCGATGCCGTCATCGCCGACGTGATGTTTGTGACTGAATTGAACTGGTTGCTGGCGCTCGATCCACTGACCGGTATTCCATCCCGAACGGTTGATCGATGCAGTGACCCACAGCGCCGCCAACAAAATGAAGATGGCGCCGAAGATTGTGGCCCTCGCTAGATAGTTCGTGCTGTGACGAAAAATCTGTGGCATGACCTAGGACAGGCATTCCTGCCTGTCTGGACAGACTCGAAAGTCTGTCCCACTTAAACTACTTTAGAAATATTAAGGCTGAATTACTTTATCAGATGAGCAGGCTTTTTCAAATTAGGCTTTCTTGAGCGCTGAATTGCGATAGGTGGGTTGTAATAAGTGCGTGCTCAAACTGCAACGCTACTTTCTCGCCAGCGTTGTCTGGTTTGATGTACTGTAGTTTGCGCATGGCTTCACAAAATGCCTGCAGGAAGGAAGGATCGTTTACTTCCGTTGATTGAATGCGTTCAACTGAAGCGGGGGCAAACCCCCTTCCTGACTGCAAGTTTGGCTGGTTGAGAATCTAAGCTGGTGGTTGAGTTTTAAGTCAGGATACTCTGGCGGTGTTACTTACTACGCCTTGCCCGGCATCTCGCGCCAGCAATGCCGCGCCTATGGCCACCGCATCAGCGCCCAGTGTGGCGGCGACGATCTTGGTGCATTCAAAGCAGGGTTGGAAGGCGCGTCGCCGGGCCTCTTCGATGATTGGTTTGAGGATTAGATCGCCGGCTTCCATCACGCCGCCACCGAGCACAATCAGTTCGACGCTCAGCAGATTGATGACACTAGCTACTGCAGTACCGATGTACTTGCCTGTGCGCTCGATCATCATCAGGGAAAAGTCGTCGCCATTAGTTGCTTCGTGGGCCATGTCGGCAGCAGTGAAGTTCTTGTTGATGGCCAGCCGGGAAAGCGAAGAAGTCGAATCGCGATTCAGTCTGTCATTCGCTCGCCGCACAATGTTGGGCGCCGATGCTACTGTCTCGAGGCAGCCGGTGTTGCCGCAGACGCATTCAATCCCTTCCGTATCGATCGTGATGTGACCGATCTCGCCGGCGCAGCCCGAGGCGCCAATCCAGAGTTTGCCGTCAAGAATCAGGGCCCCGCCGATTCCTTCGCCGATGGTTATGTAGAACAGATCGCGATGCGCGCGACCAACGCCGACCTTGAATTCGCCATACGCCGCCGCGTTCGCGTCATTTTCCAACTCGACTCGTAATCCGATGGCTTTCGTCAGTTGGGCATGAATGTCGCCACTGACCATGGAAGGCAAATCGGACGAAGCCAGAACTCGGTCTGTTTCACGGTTCACCAGCCCCGGTATGCCAATTCCGACTGCGTCCACCTCAGATGAAACCTGGCGGAGCGCGGCAACCGCGCCGGTAACCTGGAGCACAATCTTGTCGCGCTCCAGGGCAGCTTCGCGGCGTTCCAGTACGCGACCGTCATTGCCAACCAAAACGGCATGGAGGCTCTTACCGGAAAGATCGATGCCAATGATGTTGGTTGTTGATTGAGTAGGGTTTGCCATGTTTAGCGATAGTCTTTTAGCGAATTGCCTGATATTGGGCAGGGAATGGCGGGATTGTAATAAACGACCCACAGGCTGTCAAACCAGACCCTTGTGCGTGTAAAATGCGACGCGACTCGAAAATCCCCATTCAAGGATTGGAAAAGCTTCAGGACCCTAGCAATGCCGGATTCAAAAGATCTCGCCGGTTTCCCGGTCAAAGTCCGCAATATCCTGTTGCCCACGGATTTCAGTGACTGTGCAAATTTCGCGCTGCCGTACGCCGCCGGGCTCGCGCGAGTCACGGGAGCATCCCTCCTTTGCGTTCATGTGGTCGAGACTTTAGTGCCGGCAGTTGGTTACAGCGGCATGTCCGAACCGTTGCCCATAGCCGACATAAGTGAACAACTTGAGGACTCCGCCGAACGCGAAATGCCAAGGGTAGCCGAGTGCGAGGAATGCGCCGGTCTGAACGTTGAAGAGATTATCGTTCATGGCGACGCAGCGACGGAAATCGTGCGCGTGGCCGGGGAAAGAAGAGTGGACCTGATCGTCGTTTCATCGCATGGACGCACTGGGCTGGGACGAATGCTTTTTGGTTCGACCGCCGAGGCCATTGTGCGCCACGCCACCTGTCCGGTGCTGGTCGTCAAACCGCCACAGGAAGAAGAATCAAGTTAGCAAGCAGTCGGCGGCGATGCTTATGTCCAGGCCATCCGCTCACTGCTCACTGAACACTGCTTGCTGCTCACTCTTATGAATACTCTTCAGTTTGTTTACGACCTGATCGGGCATTACGGTGTTTACGCAGTCTTCTTCCTGGTCATGATTGAGGGAGACCTCACCCTTCTAATCGCCGGCGTGTTGGCCCACAGCGCTTTCTTTGGCGAATATAGTTTTGGATGGGTCCTGCTCTATGGAACGCTCGGCGGTGTTGCCAGCGACAACCTGGCGTATGGCTTGGGCCGGGGATTCGGGAAAACATTGCGCGACGCTCGCTTTTATCGCCGGGCCACGCCGCGCCTGGAGCGTCTGACCCACAAGTTTGGGCCGCTGACAATTTTTCTCTCGAAGTATATTTACGGATTGCGCTGGGCTTCCTGCGTTTTCTATGGGGTCGGGCGCATGCGCTATCCGCGCTTCCTGCTGACGTCGTTTGGTAGCTGCTTTGCCTGGGTGTTTATTCTCAGCGGCGCCGGATATTTTTTTAGCAGCGCGGTAATGAAGCTGATCGGTGATTTCCGGCATCTGGGTAAGATTCTGTTGGTAATCGTTATAGTGGGAGTTGCCGGTGTCTATCTGGCAAAGCGGTTCTGGCTATCAAAGAAAGTCGAAGAAGCGGAACCGGAACGTTTACAAGAGCTGGAGCAGGCCGCGCTGGAAGGATTGAAGGAGCTCAAAGAAGAGATACACGAACGGATACACTTTAAAACGCCGGCGACGCGCGCCGAAGATCCTCCCGGGCCCAAGCATCATTCGTCAAAGGGTAAGGCGGAGAGCGATTGATTCCTGAGTTTCGGATGATTTCTCAGATCTGACCGATCTCAGAAGTCTCGATTTGATTCGATTTTGAATTTCAGATCTCAGATTTGAGATCTCAGATTTCTGATCCAGCGTTCCCGCTCAGTCAAAACTCATAAGGGCGGGGCAAGCAGCTATTCAAAGAAGAGCTTATTGACCAGGGAAACTAGAATATTGAAATGATTATTGAATCATCCGCACCCACCAGAGTAGATCTCGCCGGCGGCACGATTGATATCTGGCCGCTCTATCTGTTCCACTCCGGCGCCGCCACCGTAAACTTCGCCACTTCCCTGCGCGCGCGCGTGCGCATCGAAACCAACGACGACGGCCGCATCGTGCTCGAGTCGCGTGATCGAAAGGTGGCTTTTGAAACTACGCTAGCCGCCGTCGAAGATCTCGTGCGCGAAGAACGGCTCGAGCTAATCGCGAAACTCGTTCACTTCTTCAAACCCAATACGGGATTTCATTTGACGGCGAACAGCGAAGCGCCTGCTGGAGCCGGACTGGGAGGGTCTTCTGCGTTGGCGATTGCCTGCATCGGAGCGCTAAACCGTCTGGTGGGAGATCGCTACGATGCGCGCAAGTTCATAACTATAGCGGCCAACATAGAAACTACGGTGATTAAAGTTCCTGCCGGTTTTCAGGATTACTACTCGGCCTTTTATGGTTCGACTTCGTGCATTCACTTCCGCCCGGATGGAATTGAAAGAGAAGCGCTGACCGTTAACGAAGGACAACTCGAAGAACGCGTCGCCATTTGCTATACGGGCGAGCCAAGGCTCTCCGGAACCAATAACTGGGACATCTTCAAGCGGCACATCGATGGCGACCCGGAGTTGTTTCAGTTATTCGATGGTATACGCGACTCCGCTTTGGGTGTGCGGCGGGCGTTGCTGGCAAACGACTGGAGCAGCATGGTCCAGACGATGCGTCTGGCTTATCCGAATCGGAAACGCCTTGCCCCTGGTGTAACTACTCCGCAGATGGACTTGCTGGTGGAAGCGGCTTTGGCGAATGGAGCTGAAGCGGCGAAGGTCTGCGGCGCTGGTGGCGGTGGCTGCATTGCATTTGTTTGCGCCGAAGGTCGCCGGCGTGACGTGGAGCGCTCCCTGTCCGAAAAAGGCGCCCACGTTCTGGATTGGAAGATTGCCCGCGAGGGCTTGGTGGTGCAGGAGAGTTAGAG
>JBDUCF010000239.1:0-4994 GCA_040003545.1 Pyrinomonadaceae bacterium
CTAACAGCACAGCCCCGCCGACGCTGCTGACTCAAGAGAACACGAATCGGGCCATTGCGCTGGACTCCGTGACATTCGTGCGCGATCCTTTCCCGCTCACAACCATCAACAACTTCAGCTTGGATCAGCGCACCCGCATCTCGCTCTTTGCCGTTGGATTGGAACTGATGTCCGGGGAAGACGTTTCTGTTGTAACCGCCCAAGCAGAAGATGTTGGTCACACAATATATCCGCTGAAGGTCGAGTATGTCGGTAAAGTTCCAGGCTTCGATTGGTTAACACAGGCGAATGTCAGATTACCGGACACATTTATTGCCGCAGGAGATGTGCTGGTCAGCATCAGTTTGCACGGTGCTGTCAGCAACAAAGTGACTATCAGCATTAAGTAGGGTCCAGATAGCGAGTCAATCAAGCGCGCGAATCGATTGAAGAAATAGTCGTTGCAGAATCCGCTGTTATCGGACTAACCGTGAGTCGCGTACTGTTGTTGAGCCGCGATCAGCGGGTGGGGGTCGTTTTCCGTTTGGGCCAAAAGTAGTTTCGCCTTCCTCGGTACCCGATTAACAAGGAGAAAGATGACGATGACTCGCATTCGACCATTCAATTTGCGGATTTACATAAGCTCTCTTAACGAGTTGCAGGCGGTGTTGGCTTTAGGTCTCGCCGTTCTAATTGGTTCCGTCTCTTTCCCACTGAACGTCTGCGCGCAAGCGGCCGACCAGAAACGCCTGGTACAATTCGAACAGTCGCTTGAGTCTCTGCGCCATCGGTACAGGATTCCTGGTTTGTCGGCAGCAATCGTTAACAACGGGCTGATTATTTGGGCCCGCGGCTTTGGCTTTCAAGATGTCGAGAACCAGGTTCCAGCCACGCCCGACACACCCTATCGGATTGCCTCAATCACCAAGACCTTTGCCTCGATGCTTCTGATGAAGTGTGTTGAGCAGGGGCGACTGAATCTCGACACTCCGATTCGGAGCTACGTTCCAGGCGCTCTCGAACCAGGCGTGACCGTGCGCCACCTTTTCACGCACACCTCACAGGGCAAGACGCCTGGTCAGAAATACATATACAGCGGCGACCGTTACTCGCTACTCACCAAATTGGTTGATTCGTGTTCCGGCCAATCGTTCCGGGAAGCATTGGCGAAGACAATTCTAGATCGCCTGGAAATGATGGACTCAGTGCCGGGACAGGACATGGAGTTCCCGTCGTCGCAAGTCGCGGCTTTGTTTACTCCCCAAACTCTGGATCGCTACAAGCAGGTGATACAGCGGCTGGCGAAGCCTTACGTAGTGGATAGTCACGGCCAATTTATCCTGGCGCCTTATCCAAACCGGAACATTAGCGCCGCGGCGGGCCTGATTTCGACCGCGCGAGACCTGGCTCGCTTTGACGCCGCGATTGATCGGCACCTCTTGATCCCGGAGCAAAGACAGGAGCAGGCCTGGACCAATCATGTAAATTCCAAAGGCCATAAGTTGCCTTATGCCCTTGGGTGGTTCGTGCAAAGGTACGGCGGCGAGCGGCTCGTCTGGCATTACGGTTACTGGGGTACTTTTTCGTCGCTAATTTTGAAGGTGCCGGGGCGGAACATTACTCTCATCCTGCTCGCCAATAGCGATGGATTGAGCGCCCCTTTCGCCAAAGCGTTGGGAGGCGTGGGCGATGTTACAGGATCGCCTTTTGCAAATCTCTTCCTGCAAATGCTTAATGACCCGGGCTTTGATTGGTTAACACAGGTGAATGTCAGGTTACCGGATGGATTTATTGCCGCAGGAGATGTGCTGGTCAGCATCAGCTTGCGCGGTGCAGTCAGCAACAAAGCGATCATCAGCATTCAGTAGGGTGCAGATAGCGAGTCAATCAAGCGTCGCAAATCGATTGAAAAAAATAATCGTTGCAGCATCCGCTAACAGCAGCTATCCGCTTCAAGCCGGCGAACTGAGTAGAGTCCCGCGAAACAGTAGGACGAGATTAATCAACATCGATGCCGCGAGACGGCAGTTAACCCGGGACTCCGCTAACACAACTATGGTTATGCAACACCGCGGGGTAAGGTTCCGATGCGACGCGAGTGATACAGGAGTGATACTCGCGTGTGGCACGCCACGCGTTGGCCTTGCCGAAGAACTGATCTTCACCGCATGCCTCTGCTCCGGAAGCTTTTGTCCGGTCCCGGCCTTTCCCGATAGGCTCCGAGCTAGTGCACAGCGTCGGTCATCGCGGCGCCAATGACATGACGACTGGCGCGCTCCTGCACGAAGACAACTGCACGCAGTTTGTCGCGTCGCCAATTTCCGGCAATATTAACGAAGGGCGCAGCCGTGAAAACAGTTTCACCATTCGTCTCGCTAATATTGCCGATGCTGGCTAGTTGTCGTACGACTGCTGTGTGACGGAGGTTGCGTCCGGCGTTCTCACCTCTGGCGACGCTCGAAGTGAGATCGTTCTCAGCAATCACCAACAACACTTCCGCTGTGTCGCCCGTTGTGATCGTTGGTATATCTTCGATGCGTACGGTTAGCTGCATCATGCCGCTAGTAGTGTTCTTACTTGGAGCAATGCTGATTTGTATCTTCGCTTTTGGTAACTGTGCCGCCTCCGTAATCGCTTCGTGCGCTTTTTTCATGTTGCTGCCGACAAATTCCAGGCGTCCATCAACAATCATCTGCGGCGTATACACGCCGTCGCGCCCAAACGCGTCGGCGTAGCTGCTCTGCCTTGCGCTAAACTGCGCAGACGAGTAGGGGTCCCGCCAGCCTAATTGATTCCAGTAGTCTACGTGTTGACTCAGAGCAATGATGTTCGCGCCCGAAATAGATCGCTCCTTGTCGAGTTGGGAGAGCAGCTGATCGGCCGGGGGACAACTTGAACATCCCTCCGATGTGAATAACTCAACCAGCACCGGAGCAGGGTCGGCATTCACGACGCCTGCAATCCCGAGTGCCTCCTCAGCGACGCCGTCAGTTGAAGAAGAAGCTGATGAACGCACGCCCGCCAATCGCACGCCCGCGACTGCGGCAAAGACAAACAGACCGGCAAAAATGACAGCCAAACCAGTGTTCAGTTTCATGACTATATAATCAACTCCCATTCAATTGATCTCGAAGCAATGCTATAGCCTTATTGCGCTGCGATAAGTGCATCAAGCCTTTCCGGATAATCATCCGGTAGCGCATTGGCGAAGTATCGAACCACGCCCAGTTTATCAAGGAAGACAATGGTCGGCGTTCCCGTAACGTTATAGCGACGCGCGACGGAAGCATCAGCATCGCGAGCCACTGCGTAGCGAATGCCAAAGTCCTTGATACCGGATTGGGTCCGTGCCAGGCTGTCCTGAATGTTGATGCCGAGCACGCGCACTCCGCGCGATTCATACCTAGCGGCGAGTTCATTGAAGTGCGGCGCTTCTTCTTTACAGGTTGGACACCACGCCGTCCAGAACACAAGCACCGCCGGTTGGCCCCGCAATCCGGCTAGCGAAGCCGCCGCGCCGTCGATGGTGGCAAGTTGAAAATCGGGCGCGGCGTCGCCGATGGCGGTACTTACTCTCGTGGTTGCCTTGCTGGCCGCAGGGAGAATCTGTTTCGCTGTGTCTGCTGTTCTGCTATTCAGTGGGAGGGCGATGAAAACTGCGCCGCCTGTTAAAAGTGCAACCAATATGATTATTTGCCAAAAACGATTCATTTCTTGTACCTCGCTACAACAGCGTCAAATAAATCTTTGCCCGGCTTGAATGAACAGATATTCGGCCATCAGAATCATCATTACTCCGAAAGCCTTCTTAACCTTCACCATCCACGCGCCGGAGCGCGGTAGCGCCGCCAATGCACCGCTAAAAGTGCCGAGTGCGATCATCAACATACCCATCCCGAAAGCGAACACAAACAACACCGACGCGCCGAACGCCACGTTGCCCTGACCGCCGACATAAGTAAGGGCCGCTCCAAGCGCCGGCGCGGTGCAGGGACCAACGACCAGTCCCGACGCCGCGCCAATCAGCAGCGCCGAAAGGTAGCCGTTGCCTTTGCGCGCGGGATTCCACTTGGTTAGAAATTGCGGCGTCGGCAGTTGAAATACATCTAGCATCGAGAGCGCCAGCACCAGCACCACGTTGCCGACGAGGATATATGTCCAGGGACTTGAAGCCCAGGTTCCGAAAATTGTTTTCGTCAGCGCCGCGAAGGCGCCGAGCGCGGCGTAGACGATACTCATGCCGGTGACAAACAGCACTGACAGGACGAAGCCGCGGAGACTGGCGCGCCCTGTTTCGCCAGGCGCGGCACTGTTAGGTGCAAAGGCGGTCTGTCCGCCGATGAAGCCCAATTGAATCGGGATGATTGGATAGACGCAGGGCGTGAAACTAATCAGCATACCTGCGACAAACGCGGCGGGATAGGCCAGCAGCGAACTGTTGGTAAGGTAGTCTTGCAGATTGACTGTGAAACCATTCATTGCAATTTTGTCGTGATGTAGTTGGGAGGGAAGCGGGCGGCTCTATCGTTCGTAAAGAGAGGGCCGCCCATGCTGGATTGCGCTTCCCAGGAGCCGAGACCTCCCCAAGTCTCGGCTCCGAAGACAGTCGTCAGCCGCGGTGTCCGGTTTTGGCGATGGCGTCGTCGAATGCGCGCACGAATGTCTCGCGCTCAGAGTCGTGATATTTCTGGAAGATGAGCTTGTTCTTCGCGCCGAAGATAGCAACGGTTGAAGTCTTCTTCTTGTTTGCCTCAAAAAACTTTCCAATACCAAGTTTCCGTGCGGTGGCGGCGGAGGCCACAGTCTTTTCATCATTCGAGACGTCGAGTACGACGAAGTTAAGACGGTCCTTGTACTGTTCCATCAGCTCTGTCATTGCGGGTTCGAGCTTCTGGCACACGCCGCACCAGTCGGCGCGAATGATGGCCACCGTCGGCTGCCCTTTCTTCATACTGCTCATCTTGTCCATCTTATGATCCATTGTGCCCTGAGCGGTGGCGGACAATGCCAGCGCT
>JBDUCF010000240.1:0-4966 GCA_040003545.1 Pyrinomonadaceae bacterium
GGTGCCGGGAAAAAAGTTAACGGCGGCGCGATAGAAATATGCGGAGTCGACCGTATTCTTCGCATCGTCGGCGATTTGGCCCAGCTGCACAAAGGCGCGCGGTGTCCAGCCGCTATTCGGAAACGAGTGGCGCAAGTCTTCAGCCGCGGTGCGTGCCTGCGGCCACTGGCGCGCGCGCGCGTAAGCCAAAGCCAGGTTGTAAAGCGCTTCAGCGCGCAGTTCTCCGGCGGACGAGGGCACGCCCGTCAGCGCCGTGATCGCATCGGCAGTGCGTTTGGCATTCGCCGCCGCGATCCCGCGATGAAGTTGTAACTCCGGAGTTAGCCCGGCAGGGAAGCGCGTCGAGGAATCGGCGTAAGCGTCAAAGGCTTCGCCGTAATGCTTCGCCTGAAAAAGTTTCTCGGCGCGGGTGCCGGCTTCCTCGGCGGTGGCTGGCGCAGTGGTTGAGCCCAGGCGTTTGATGTCGCTTGCGGCCTCTGTACTTTCGGTATTAGCCGGCGCGAAAAAATAGATGCGACGGTACGCTGACAGCGCGCGCGTAGTGTCGCTCAGCTGCTCGTAGGCTTTTGCCGTCAGCAAGAGGGCGGCGGCATCATCCTTTGCTGCCAGCTCCCTCAACAGCGGTGACACTCCGGCGGCCTGCGCGTCTTCAATCATCATCTGCGCGGCGCGGAGCAGGGCCTCGCGAGCCCGTAGCGATGTGGGGTAATCGAGCGCTAGTTGCTCATAAGCTGCACGCGCATCACCGCGACTGCCCGCCTGGTCCAAAGCAGCGGCGCGCAGAAACAGCGCATATTCAGGGATTTGTGTGTAATCGCGTATTGAGCTTGCGTTCAGCAAAGCCGCCGCGCCGGTAAAGTCACGCGCATTGGTTTTGATACGCGCTCGTACGATACGAGCGAGCGCCCCGGCTGTAGTTCTGGGAAAATCTGATTCGATTCTGGCGACGGCATCTTCCGACGGCAAGACGCCGCCGCGCGTCATCGAGCGCAAAGACTCTCGCGCTTTCATCTCCGCCGCGCCTTGTTGCAGGCTGCGACAACTGGCGCTGAAAAAAAGCGGCAGGACCGCGACGATGACAACGGCCATTCCGGCAACAAGAAATGTAAAGCGATGCTTGCGCAAATTAATCATTGAAGTCGTTTTCGTCCAGCCAATACATCAGCCCGTCAACGGACAATCAGTCGATGCAGTCCAGGATCATCAGGTTGCACCCAACCTAAAGATCTGTGTAATGCCTTCTGCCAAGTGCCATCATCTCTAAATACTTGCAGTCAGGAAGGGGGGCAGGCCCCCGCTCTTGAATGTTGATCCAGTTTAGGGGGTAAAACAGCGGGGGCATGCCCCCTTCCTGACTGCAAGTTTGTTTACTTGAATCCTGTTGCTGTTGTAAAGGTCTGTCAGTCAGCTGGAAGCGCGAGTCTCGCTTGCAGGGTTGGCAGGGGGCGGGGGGGTTGGCAACTCGCGGCTATAGTCGCAGCCTTCAGTGGCGCAGTGGCGCGTGGTGCCTTTCTTCGTTGTCTTCTCCAGGAGGAAAGGCGCGTTGCACTTCGGGCAGGGTTCGATAACCGGCTTGTCCCAATAAACCGCGTCACACTTGGGGTATTCCGAGCAGCCGTAGAAAAGCTTTCCGCGTTTTGATTTCTTTACGACCAGCTCGCCCTTGCATCCAGGCTTTGGACAGGCAACGCCGGTGGTCTCGCGCTTGATGTATTTGCATTTCGGATAGTTCGAGCAGGCGATGAACTCGCCATAACGTCCAAAACGTTTCACCATCTGCGCGCCGTCCACCGGACATTTTTCGTCGAGCAGAACCGGAGCGGGTGTAACTACGCCGGACTTGGCGATCTTTCGAATGTTGCGGCACTCGGGATAACCGGTACAGCCCAGGAATTGGCCGAAGCGGCCGCGCTTCAGTTGCATTGGCTTGCCGCACAGCTCGCAAGACTCGGGCTCGTCTACTTCGTTACTTCCAGCCGCAGTCTCGGCAGAGTCGCCGTTCGCGCCGGGCGCCGGCTCCAGGTCACGGGTGGCGCTGCACTCGAGACACTTCAGATATTTTCCGAAGCGCCCCCATTTTTGGACCATCCCAACAGTGCCGCATTTTTGACAAACTTCTTCGGTGGGTGTGTCCTTCTCCTTGAGCGTCTTAATGTATTCTTCGAATGTGTCCAGGTCGGTTTTGAACTTTGCATAGAACTCGCTAAGCGCGTCTGTCCACTTCAGCTTACCTTCTTCAACTTCGTCGAGTTCCTCTTCCATGCGCGCGGTATATGTCTCGTTGAAGAGATCGCCGAAGCCGCCATCGATCAGCAAATCGTTCACAGTCTTTCCCAACGTGGTGGGATGGAAACGGCCCTGAATCTTTTCCACGTACTCGCGCTCCTGAATCGTGGTCATGATCGCGGCGTAGGTTGAAGGCCTGCCGATGCCTTTTTCTTCCAGGGCCTTGACCAGCGTTGCTTCCGTGAAGCGCGGGGGCGGTTCAGTAAAGTGCTGATCGGGAGTAATCTTCTTCAGATCAAGCATCTCGCCCTTTTGGACGGAGGGGAGCGTGCGCTCAGCCTCTTCCTCGTCATCGGTCTTTTCGTCGCGACCTTCCTGGTAAACCTTCAGGAATCCATCGAACTTCTGTACTGAGCCGCTGGCGCGAAAGACAAATCGTCCTGCTGCAATGTCGATGGTCGTTTGATCAAAGATGGCCGGCATCATCTGCGAAGCCACGGATCGTTGCCAGATCAAACGGTAGAGTTTCAGCTCTTCCTTATTGAGGAACTGGGCCATCGCATCGGGCGTGCGCGCCACCTCGGTAGGGCGTATCGCTTCGTGCGCGTCCTGGGCATCTTTCTTCGATCGGTAATGGACCGGTTTCTCAGGAAGATAGTTTGGGCCGTACTGCGCGCCGACGAATTCACGCACCTCATTCAAGGCCGCGTCCGAGACGCGAGTGGAGTCGGTGCGCATGTAGGTGATCAGGCCGACCGCACCCTCCGCGCCGATGTCCACACCTTCGTAGAGCTTCTGCGCCAGCATCATTGTCTTCTTAACGGAAAAGCCCAGTTTGCGCGCAGCTTCCTGTTGCAATTTCGAAGTGATGAAAGGCGGGACCGGATTACGTTTGCGCTCTTTCGTCGTTACTTCACTTACCTGGAAAGATTGCTGCTGCGCTTCGGTGACGAGTTCCGTTGCCGTGGCCTCGTTCGCGATCAGAATCTCAGTTTTCTTAGTCTCATCTTCGAAGCCGCTGGTCTTTACGGTCTGCTCGCCAACTTTCCAGAGGCGCGCATCGAAGGCGGGCGGTAACGTTCCGGCGAGATTGGCCGTGACGGTCCAATACTCAGTCTTAATGAACTTCTCGATCTCGCGCTCGCGCTCGACGACCATGCGCAGGGCGACTGACTGGACCCGGCCGGCGCTCAACCGGCCGCCGATCGTGCGGCAAAGTAGCGGCGACACTTTGTAACCTACCAGTCGATCGAGCACCCGGCGAGCCTGTTGGGCGTCCACCAGATTCTCGTCGATCTGACGGGGATGGTTGAAAGCCTCGTTGACCGCGCGCTTGGTAATTTCATTGAACATCACGCGAAAATGCGGCTTCTTCGGCTTTTTAGGGACGATCTCTTCGGCCAGATGCTGGCATATCGCTTCGCCCTCGCGATCCGGGTCGGCGGCCAGATAGATTGCTTCCGATTCCTTGGCGGCCTTCTTCAGCTCGGCCACAATCTTTTTATTGTTCCGCTTTTTGGTGTCAGGGATAACTTCATAGGTAGGTTGAAAATTATTCTGAATATCGACACCAAGACCCTTGGACGGCAGGTCTTTGATGTGGCCGATCGAGGCTTTCACAAGAAAGTCCGGGCCCAAATATTTATTGATCGTCTTTGCCTTGGCGGGCGACTCTACTATGACTAAGTTCTTGGCCATTAATTCATTTCCGATTTCCGATTTCCAATTGCCGATTTTGCGCCGGTCCCCACATCGGGGTCTTAACTCCTGGTCCTAAACAACTCCAGTTGTGCTCTGCTAATTGGCAATCGGCAATGGCCAATTGGCAATGCGTCACATCTTCCGTACAAAGCATTTACCCGGCAAAGCGCGCACCAGCTCGCGCATCTCCAGCGTCAAGAGCGTGCCGGTCAATTGGGAAACCGAAAGCTTGCTGGTTTCCACCAGGGCATCAATATGCGCAGGATTGTCCGGCGAAAGCAACTTGAACACAGTGCGCTCTTTCTCAGAGAGATCCTGAGGCGCGAGCAATAACTGGTTCACCAGGTCCTTTTCTTTTTCCCTGCGACCCACGGGCGGCGGCAACAGTCGCGCCGCGATTTGTGGTGGCATTTCCGCCGCCACATCCTGCCACTGCTGCACCAACTTGGCGCCCGCGCCTTTTATTAGATAATTAGTGCCAAAGGAAGTACGCGAGGTGATGTTTCCCGGTACCGCAAACACTTCGCGATTCTGTTCCATCGCCAGTCTCGCGGTAATCAATGAACCAGAATTCTCCGCCGCCTCCACCACCAGGACGCCAAGGCTCAAGCCGCTGATGACGCGATTGCGATAGGGAAAGTTTTCCGAGACCGGCGGTACGCCCAAAGGGAACTGCGATACCAGCGCGCCGCCACCGTCAAGGATCTGTTGGGCCAGCTTGTGGTGATCGCGTGGATAAATTTGGTCAAGCCCTGTGCCCATCACCGCAACCGTTCGGCCCCCGCCCTCGAGGGCCCCGCGATGTGCCGCCGCATCAATACCGCGAGCCAAACCCGAGATAATCGTGACCCCTCGCTGCGCCAATTCACGCGCCAGCATTAGTGCGGAGTTCTGGCCATAAGTCGAGCACTTCCGTGAACCGACGATAGCAACGCACGGCTGGTCCAAACATTCAGACCATGCGCCTTTTACATAAAGGACTATCGGCGGGTCGTAAATCTCGCGCAACAACGGTGGATAAAACTCATCGGAGTCGATG
>JBDUCF010000241.1:0-4951 GCA_040003545.1 Pyrinomonadaceae bacterium
CGCGTCAGGCTTGATAATTGCGAAAGTAAGATTACCCGATTGATCTGCCATTCATCTCCTTGTAAATTGGCCACAGATTCACACGGATGAACACGGATAGAAGGGAATAACCAAAGAACCAGTATCTAACCAGCTTAGCTTTATTTCTTTGTGCTTATCTGTGCGAATCCGTGTTCATCTGTGGCGGTCTTCTTACGCCGCCGAACTCGCGCCCAGCGCATCTTTCATTGCCGATCCAATATCCGCCGGCGACTGCACCACTTGAATACCGGCGTCAGTCAACGCGCTCATCTTCTCGGCCGCCGTTCCTTTGCCGCCGGCAATGATCGCGCCTGCATGGCCCATGCGTCGTCCGGGCGGCGCGGTCTGGCCGGCAATGAACGCCACCACCGGCTTTGTGACGTTGGCCTTTGCGAATGCGGCTGCTTCTTCTTCCGCCGTGCCGCCTATTTCTCCGATCATCACAATGCCATCGGTTTCATTATCGTCCTGAAACAAGCGCAGCGCGTCAACGTGCGAAGTGCCGACAATCGGATCGCCACCAATGCCAATGGCCGTTGACTGGCCCAGGCCGAGCGCCGTTAGCTGGCCCACCGCTTCGTAGGTCAGTGTTCCCGAACGCGAGACCACGCCGACCCGACCCTCGCGATGAATGTGTCCGGGCATGATGCCTATCTTGCACTTGCCGGGCGAAATGATTCCCGGGCAGTTTGGTCCGATCAGGCGGGTTTGTTTGCCGGATAAGTATTCCTTCACCTTGATCATATCGAGCGTGGGAATACCTTCAGTAATGCAAACAACGACCGCGATGCCTGCGGCCGCGGCTTCCATGATTGCATCCGCGGCGAAGGCCGGCGGCACGTAAATCACTGAAACATTCGCGCCCTCGTCCCTGACAGCATCAGCGACAGTGTTGAATACAGGAATGCCTTCATGTTTCGTGCCGCCCTTGCCCGGCGTCACGCCGCCAACGACATTCGTCCCATACTCGACCATCTGCGCGGTATGAAACGAGCCCTCTTTACCGGTTATGCCCTGAACAACAAGGCGCGTGGATTTATCAACCAGGATGCTCATTATTGTTCACTTCGATCAGGAGTGGTCACTTTACAACCTTGAGTTATGAAAGTTCAAACTTCTCGCCATACTGCGGCACTTCAACGGTCCAGCCGAATCGTTCATGGATGTGACCGGCCATAGCGCCGGCCGGACCCGCTTCGCCGTGCGTCAGGAAGGTGCGGCGTGGTGGCGTCTGCAGGCCTTCCAGCCAGTGCAGAATTTCTTTCCAGTCGGCATGGGCGGAAAAGCCGCCGATACGGGCAAGGCGACAACGTACGGGCACCCAGTGGCCCAGGACTTTGACTTCGTGTTCACCATCCTGAATGCGGCGGCCAAGAGTACCCGCGGCCTGATAACCGACGAATACAATGGTGGCGTTACTGTCGGGCAGGATCCGCAACGCGTGATGCAAAACTCGCCCGCCGGTCATCATGCCGGAAGCGCTTATGATGATACGCGCCCCTTGCGCGTCGTTTAGACGCTTCGATTCCTCGCGTGAAGACGCGGTGATCATAGAATGCGTGCGCAAAGGTTCCTGCTGTCGCTTTAGTACGGTCGCGTATTCTTCGTCCTGTTCCTCCGGGTGCCCGGCATAAACCTGGGTCGTCGCGGCGGCCATTGGCGAATCAACCGCCACCGGCAAAATCGGAATCTTCTTTTCCTCCTCCAACTCTCGAATCAAGTAGATGAGCTCCTGCGTTCGGCCAACAGCGAACGCGGGGATCAGCACCGCGCTGTTTCGTTCGGCTGCGTCCTTGATGATTCGCGTCAGTGCATCTTTTGGATCTTCGGGATCGTGTAACCGATCGCCGTAGGTTGATTCGACCACCAGGTAATCGCAAGCAGAAGGCGCAACCGGATCGTGGATTATCGGCTGATTGTAATGACCAAGGTCGCCTGAAAACAGGAGACGCCTGCCTTTCTGATCGTCGCCGGCGCCTTCAATATTAACCAGCACCAGACTCGAACCGAGAATGTGCCCGGCGATGCGAAATTCCGCGCGAATGCCTTTGGCGACTTCGACCGGCTCGCCGGTATTTTCAACTCTGCGGATCAGTTTTAGAGTCTCATCTGCATCGCGTTCAGTGTAGAGAGGCAAGGCGGGCGTGTGTTTTGTCAGCCCATGCCGATTGCGATAATCGGCATCTTCTTCCTGCAATCGCGCCGCGTCAGGCAGGAGAATCTTTAGCAAGTCCGCCGTGCCGCGCGAACAATAGACCGGCCCGCGAAAGCCCTGAGCCACAATACGTGGCAAGTAACCCGTATGGTCTATGTGCGCATGCGTAATCAGCACGGCATCCAGCGATGAAGGATCGAACGGCGGCGCTTGCCAATTGCGCTCGCGCAGTTCTTTCAGCCCCTGGAACATGCCGCAGTCAACCAGCACGCGCGCCCCGCCAGTTTCGATCAAGTACTTTGACCCGGTCACCGAACCGGCTGCGCCCCAAAATGAAAGTGTGGCCAAGAAACCCCCCGTTAGTTTGCGGCGATAGCCGCATTCGCCTGTGAATCACCACCACCAGATCGATGACGGCGCGGATGCCCAAAGAAGACCAGCAGCGCCGGAATCAGCAATGCCAGATTACGCAGCGCCGTGGTCACGCCCAACTGGCTGGCAATGATGCCGCCAAAGCAGCCACACTCCAGCGCCTCGCCGTGCAGAACGTAAACGTAATAAAGCGCGAAAGCACCGAATCCAATCAATAGCGCCGCTGCCAAAAGCGAGCCGGGACGTACTGTGCGGCGCAGCAACAACATAACTGCCGTAATCACTTCAGCTGCGATGACCCCGACTGTCGCGGGCCACATCCAGCGCTCGTAGTTGAAGTGCATGGCGCTAAGCAACTCACTTACATTCCTGGCGAAGCCGCTTATGACCCAAAGCTTCGCCCCGGCCGTGAAAAGAAAAAATGCCGCCAAGCCAAAGCGGCTGAGATAGACCATTACACGAAGAACTTTTCCAAAGTTCATTGGCTAGTCGATGGATCAACTGCGGCTTTGTTCGTCTTAGGATCACGCGGCCAGAGCTACGACCTTCTCAGCCGCATCCTTCATCCCGTTAGCCACGGTGAAGCCCAGCCCCGATTCGCGAATTACGCGCTGGCCTTCTTCCACGTTTGTACCTTCGAGCCGAACGACGACAGGAACCTTCACGCCCAGGTTCTTGGCGGCGCCGACGACCCCGCGGGCCACCATGTCGCAGCGCACGATGCCGCCGAAAATATTGACCAGCACTGCCCGCACGTGTTCGTCCGCAAGTAGAATGCGAAATGCCGCTTCAACCCTTTCCTGCGATGCGCCACCGCCGACATCCAGAAAATTTGCCGGCTCGCCACCGGCAAGCTTGATGATGTCCATCGTCGCCATCGCCAGTCCCGCGCCGTTCACCATGCAAGCGATATTGCCGTCGAGCTTGATGTAGTTGAGATCGAATTTCGAGGCCTCGATCTCCAGCGGCTCTTCTTCGTTCAAATCACGCAAATCGGGAAACTCTTTATGCCGGAACATGGCGTTGTCATCGAAGTTTATCTTGGCGTCGAGCGCGATTAAGCGTTTATCTTTCGTCAGCAGGAACGGATTTATCTCGACCAGCGACGCGTCCATCTGCTCATAAGCCTGGTAAAGAGCCTGCATGAATTTTGCTGCCTGCCCTATCAACTCAGACGGCAGACCCAAAGCAAATGCGAGTTTGCGCGCCTGAAATGGACGGAAGCCAACGCCTGGATTGATTGTCTCCTTGAAAATCTGCTCGGGAGTTTTGGACGCGACTTCTTCGATGTCCATGCCGCCGGCGGCCGAAGCCATGAAAACAAGTCTGCCGCTGGCCCGGTCCAATACGATACCCAGATAGAACTCCTTATCAATAGGCAACCCTTCCTCTATCAGCAGCACACGCACCTCCCTTCCTTCAGGGCCGGTTTGGTGCGTGATGAGTTTCATCCCCAGCATCTGACGCGCAATCTCCTGCGCCTCCTCGGCGGTATGCGCCAGCTTGACGCCGCCGCCTTTGCCGCGGCCACCAGCATGAATCTGCGCCTTCACCACGACTATATCGCACGCCAATTCCCTGGCGGCTTGATACGCCTCTTCCGGCGAATGCGCGACGAATCCGCGGGGCACCGGCACACCAAACTTCTTCAGCAGTTCTTTTCCCTGGTACTCGTGAATCTTCACGGGACGATCCTCATTTGTTGTTTTGAATGGAGCCTGACGAGTGTAGCCGCCAAATCAGGCCGGAGCAAGCCGCCCGCCGAACCGAGATAACCATCAGTCCTTGTAACGCAAACTGTTAGTTTGCGCGCAGGGTAACAGCCCAGTTCACACTGCGCTGCAAGAGAACTATCTGATACTCTTGACCAAATCAAGGAGGCAATAAATGAGCGACGTAACGGTAACTTCTTCGAGAAACCTGCAAAACGAAGTGCGCTATGGTGAAAACCAACTCCTCATCACCGACGAACCGTTGAATGTGGGCGGCGATGGCGCCGGACCGGATCCCTATACGCTCCTGCTGGCAGCGCTTGGCAGTTGCATCTCCATGACCGCCACCCTTTATGCGCGACGCAAAGAGTGGCCGCTCGAACGCGTCACAGTGCGCTTGGGGCAACAGAGGATTCACAAGAGCGATTGTGCGGAGTGCGCCGGCACATCGGATGGTTTTGTCCATCGCATCGAACGCTCAGTGACGTTCGAGGGTAAGTTGTCAGAAGAGCAGCGCACACGCCTGCAGGAGATAGCGGGCAAGTGTCCGGTACACAAAACGCTGACTTCTGAGATTGTGATCGCGGACTTGAAGGAGAAGGCTGTCTGACATTCGCCAGGAACTTTATCCGGGCGACCTGTATTAGTACCAAACCAAGCGTGCAATTGACACCAATGTTGATTACGGCTA
>JBDUCF010000242.1:0-4945 GCA_040003545.1 Pyrinomonadaceae bacterium
TGGCGAAACCGAAGTCGTAGTCCTCGGCCCAGCTGCGGCACAGCTGCTGCGCATCTCGTTGTTTACACGTTCGACCAGCATTGGTTTTGTCTGACAACAAATGAACGAGTCCTGGAAATTCCAGATTGAAGAACGCGTGCGCTGGGGCGACGTAGATGCCGCGCGCATAATCTTCTACGGCGCCTACATACGTTTCTTTGAAATCGCGGAGACTGAATTGTTTCGCGCCGTCGGCTTGCCTTATGGAATCGCCTTCGACAAGTTGGACATCTGGCTGCCGCGGGTGCACCTGGAATGCGACTTTCGCCGCGCCGCCCGCCTGGATGATCTGCTGGTCGTCAGTGTCTTTGTAGGCAAGTTTGGTCACAAGTCTTTCCGCCTGAACTTTGAAGTAAGACGTAAGGGCGAAGACGAGTTGGTTACAGAGGCCCACTTTGTCCTGGCCAGTGTGCGCCGCGACAGTTTCGAGACTGTGCCGGTACCGGATGAGTTGAAGCGCCGGCTCGCGCCTTATACAAAACCTGAAGATGGCGGGCAGGCCCAGCGTAAACTGTGACCGCGTTTAGATTGGATTCCGACAGACAAGAATGTCTGTCCTACTATCATGAGCGAAATTCGAGAACGGATAATCACTGACGATTTGGACGAGAAGTCCATCGATCCCGATCCCATTAAGCAGTTTCAAAGATGGTTTGATGACGCGATCGCTGATGGTTTAAAGCTGCCGGAAGCGATGACCCTGACCACGGCAACGAGTGCCGGAAGGCCTTCGGCACGAATGGTGTTATTGAAACAGGTGGATGAGCGGGGCTTTGTGTTCTACACAAACTATCGTAGCCAGAAAGCGCGCGAGCTGGACGCCAACCCTTCGGCCGCGCTGGTCTTCTACTGGCCACAACATGATCGCCAGGTGCGCGTTGAGGGAACCGTGACGCGAACTTCCAACGAAGAGTCCGACATCTACTTCCAAACCCGGCCGCGCGACAGCCAGATTGGCGCCCTGGCTTCGCCGCAAAGCGAAGTGATCGTGAGCCGAAATGTTTTAGAGGAGCGTACGCGGGAGCTCGAGGAAATGTATGGCGACGGCGAGATTGAACGACCGTCCCATTGGGGCGGCTACCGGCTGAGGCCCGAGCGGATTGAATTCTGGAAAGCGCGCCCCAGCCGGCTGCATGATCGTTTGTCATACCAGTTGCAGCCCGATGGAACCTGGGCCATCAGTCGCCTGGCGCCGTAAACTTCCCCAGTTTATTTTTTCCTTGTGATATCTCAGCCACGCACTCGTTAGTTTACGGCGGCAACCGACTTATGATCACCCGCGCCCCATCAACTCCAACGTTAGATGCTTCTGCAAAATGCGGGAAAGCTATCTGGAAAGCTTTTATGGGATTTTGATATGACGACTATCGGAGCAGTCGAAAGTTTATGGCGTTATCCGATTAAAAGTATGAGGGGCGAGGAGATGCCCGAAGCTTTTATGGGATTTGCGGGCCTCTACGGCGACCGATGCTACGCCTTCAAAAATTCCGCCGCCCGCAAAGGCTTTCCTTATTTGAACGCAAATGTGCAGCAACAAATGCTGCTTTATCGCCCGCAATTCCGTCGCCCGGAACGAGCGTCAAAACCGCCGAATTTGACCGAAGCAACCAGTATCGCGCCCGGCGTCACCCCTGCAAACGGTGAGGCGGAAGATATGGTTTTAGACATTGTTACGCCGTCAGGCGAAATTGTTTCCCTTGACGATCCGGCACTCATAAAACTACTTGGCAAAGGAATCAGCGAAAA
Organism: Pyrinomonadaceae bacterium; assembly: GCA_040003545.1. Lineage (GTDB taxonomy): Bacteria > Acidobacteriota > Blastocatellia > Pyrinomonadales > Pyrinomonadaceae > DASXRU01. The sequence continues at coordinate 1,786 of JBDUCF010000242.1, forward strand.
GCATCAACTAACACTCGTGCGGTCAGACCGCGCTTTAACTGATTGCCGCCCGGTTTCGTTAATCAGCTTGCAAACCATTCGACAGATTGAAGCGGAACTGGGCATGCCGCTTGATAAGAGGCGTTTTCGCGCAAACATTTATCTCAATTTCACGTCTGAGGGCGGCGGATTTGCCGAAGATAATTTTGTCGGTCGCCGTTTGCGTATCGGTTCAAAGGCGACGGTTATGGTTCTTGAGCGCGACCCGCGCTGTAAGATGATTTCGCTCGATCCGGACACGAGCGAACACAATCCTGAAGTTTTACGAAAGGTCGCTCAAGCACACGGAAACCTTGCTGGTGTTTATTGTGCGGTATTGGTTGAAGGCATATTGAAAAAAGCTGATTTAATCGAACTGATAGGAGATTGATTTTCACTACAGCGGCCAGAAGGCGCGGCGCGCGAGTTTGCGTTTAAGGTTCGTGTAGCCCTGATCGCCGGCGACCAACTCGCCGAGGACTTTGCGAATGCCGCGGTGGCCGCGGGCAAACTCGATCATTCTTTCCGTGAAAGGCGCGCCCCAAAAGTTTCCATAGAAGCGCCGGCGCATCTCTGAGGCCCGTTGTAGCTGGCGGCCGAAATCCTCGCGCCAGAGTCTTTCATAATCCGAGGGATCCCCCGCGAGATACGCGTCCGCGAAGAGTTCCGCCGAGCGCAGCGCATAGTAAATGCCCTCTCCGGTCACCGGATCCGCAAAACCCGCGGCGTCACCCAAGAGCGCCCATCGCTGGCCGCACGCGCGACGTGTGTCCCAGGTTCGCGGGGCCAGGCCAGGAATTCGCGCCGCATACCGATCGGCTGTCGTTTGAAGCTCGCTCCGGATGCGAGCGTCAATCTCCACTTCGTTAGCGACTTTGTTATTATCGGCCGTCGCAGGCTCAGCGCGTTTTTTCGTTTCTTTGCCGGCCGCATGTTCTACAACTTCGCCGTTGATGGACGTGGTCCAGAGTCTGGTACTCTTGCGGCCATGGTCCAGTCCCATTTCATCTTTCTCGCACTCGCGATAGTAGGTGATCATAAAATCCCATAAGAGTCGATCGAGTGATTGGTGATCGAAAGCGTCCTGCGAAGTGGCAATACCAAACGACACATGATCCACCCGCGGAAAAGCCCAGGCGTAACCCACCCATCCGGGAAGAAAAGCTATGACCGTTGGCGCTGGACCCTTTTTCGGCAAGGGCGCGCGATACCCGAAAGCAACTTCCATCTCAGCCGGCGGCAGGGGCCCGGCAAGGTTCTTCGCGATGGCACTGTTCGCGCCATCCGCGGCAGCCAGCCAGGCGCCGGTCCACTGCGTTCCGTCAGGGCCGCGAATGATCCAGCCGGAGCCGGTTTCGGTGAGACTGCGAAAGGAAATCTTTTCGGCAATAACGTGCGCGCCGGCTTCGCGCGCGCGTTCCCGCAGGAAGGTGTCGAAGGTGTTGCGCGAATAGATCGCGAAAGGCTCATCAAGTTTCAAAGGCAGCCGCTTGCCCGCGGGCGAGTACATCTCCAGTTCGCTGACGGTGCGGCCAACCGCTTCGAGGAGATGCGGCCACGCCTTCAATGCCTTTGACGTGACGCCGCCGCCGCAAGCTTTAGGCTGGCCCTCAGGCCGTCCGTCAAACAACGCCACGGCTGCGCCCCCGCGGGCCAGACGCTCCGCCGCAAACGAGCCGGCGGGCCCGGCTCCGACAATCATTACGTCGAACTCTTTCATTGTGAATTACAACTCATTATCGAAACAGCCTCGATAAACTGGAACCTATGATAGAAGCCTTACTAATGGTTAGCAATCCAGCTTCAATGTGCTCCCAAAGCGGTGATAAGATAACGTCGTTCCCGATAATTTGCCGGGCCTCTAACATTTACTGATAGGCATGTTGGTGTCATGAGTAATGCAAGCGCGATTGTGTTTGCGGGGATTGCTCCACATCCGCCGATAATGGTTCCCGAAGTTGGGGGCGCAGCTATCGCGGAAGTGCGCGGGTCGATCGATGCCATGGCGGAGATGACCCAGCGCATAATCGCCAGTGGCGCAGAAACCATCGTCTTAATATCGCCGCATGCGCCGCTCGAGCCTTACGCTTTCGTAGCCTACCAGGGCCCGCAACTCTACGGAGACTTTGCTAACTTTCGCGGCGCAACTGCTGCAGTCAACGCCCAGCTTGACGAAGAGCTGCTCGACGCAATAGCACGCATGACAGCAAAGCATAATTACGAAGTAGTCCGTATTGAAGGCTACAATCTCGATCATGGCACCGCAGTTCCACTCTACTTCCTGCAATGCAATGGCTGGCACGGTCGCGTCGTGGCACTCGGGTATAGCTTCCTGTCGAACGAAGATCATTTACGCTTTGGCAATAGCATCAGGGAAGCCGCAGATGCAGTCGGCCGGCGAATTGCATTTATCGCCAGCGGTGATCTGAGTCACCGTCTCAAGCCCGAAGCTCCGGCCGGCTACAACCCGGACGCGCATCTCTTTGATGAAGAAGTGGTGACGGCGTTGCGTGAGGGCGCGCCGGAGCGCGTTATAAACATCGATCAGAATTTGCGCAATCGGGCTGGCGAGTGTGGTTATCGATCGATGCTGGTTGCGTTCGGCGTCACCGAAGGTCTGCCACCCGCTCCGGAGGTGTTGCATTACGAGGCCCCGTTCGGCGTTGGGTACCTGGTAGCGCAACTGGTTTTATCACTGCCGCCGGCGGGGTCTGCCGATGCCGCCGCTGACACTGGAATAGACATTCAAACCGGGACTGGCACGGAGCTGCCTTCACTTGCGCGCCAGGCAGTGGAAACGTTCGTCGAGGAAGGAAAGATTATTGAACCGGCGAAAGATCTTTCCGGACTTCTGGGGCAGCGGTTCGCCTGTTTCGTCTCGATCAAGACTCTTAGCGGAGACTTACGAGGATGCATCGGTACGATTGAGCCGGCAAAACACACACTGGCCGACGAATTGATCACCAATGCAATTAGTGCCGCCACGCGCGACCCGCGCTTTCCACCGGTAGCGAAGACCGAGCTGGCAGACCTGAAGTATTCGGTAGATGTCATGTCGGTACCAGAGCTCACCAGCATGGAAGGACTCGACCCTCTGATCTACGGTGTGATCGTGGCGGAAGAAGGCGGAACTCGCCGAGGA
>JBDUCF010000243.1:0-4938 GCA_040003545.1 Pyrinomonadaceae bacterium
CATGGGTGGGGCTGCGGTGGTGTTTAGACGCCCGCCGCGGATCAGGGCCGCCAACGCCGGGCTGATACTCAAGAGACGGCCGCCCCCGGTAGCCGTCGACACTGGGACGACACAGCCTTCGAATGCCGACAAGGCTAACGCATTCAACACTCAGGGTAATACCTACTATGACGTAGGCCAGTTTGCTCAGGCGGTCGAGGCTTACAAGCAGGCTTTGGGTCTAAAGCCGAACGATCCTTTGACCTACAACAACCTGGGCGCAGCGGAATTCAGCCTGGGCCACAACCAGGAAGCGGCGGCAGCTTTTCAACAAGCGATCAAAGCCAAGCCGGATGCGGAGTCTTACTTCAATCTGGGAATTGCTTATAGCGCCCTCGAAAAATATCCCGAAGGAGCGGAAGCGCTGACACAAGCCCTCCGTCTAAAGACTGATTGGGCTGAAGCTCAGAATGCTTTGGGTGATGTTTATCTTAACGCGGGGCGTTATGAAGATGCCGTCGCGGCTTATCAAGCTTCAGTCCGTTTGCAACCTGACAACTTCGGGGCCTTCAACAGTCTGGCGTTTGCCTACGACAAGCTTTCCCGATATGCAGATTCGATCGAGGCGCTCAAGAAAGCAATCCAGATCAAGCCGGATGATGTCTTTGCCTACAACAATCTCGGCGCCGCCTCTTACAAAGCTGGAAAGTACAAAGATGCCGTTGATGCTTTCACGCAGGCCCTGAAGCTGAAGCCCGGTGATGCCGAGATCCAGAACAATCTGGGCGCGGCGCAGTATGCTCTGGCAAATTACCCGGCGGCTATTGGGGCTTTTAGTGATGCCATCAAGGCGCGGCCGGACTTTGCCGATGCGCAGTACAACCTTGGTAATGCGTATTTGATGTCCGCAAGGTTTACGGAGGCGGCCGCTTCTTACCAACAAGCACTCCGGAGCCGCCCGGATTATGCCGAAGCGCAAAACAATCTGGGCATCGCCCAGACCAATCTGGACCACTTTGCCGATGCTGTAGCCGCATTCAAAGAAGCTGCGCGCCTGAAACCTGACCTGCCAATTGTCTTCAACAATCTTGCTTTCGCTGAAGACAAACTAGGACACGAGCCGGAAGCGATTGTCGCTTACAAGGAAGCAATCAGGCTTAACAGCAAATACGCGAAGGCCCTAAACGGCCTGGGTTATGTTTATGACAAGACTGGAAAGTTCGCCGAGGCTATTGAGTCGCTGAAACAGGCTGTCGAACTGAGGCCGGATTATCTCGCCGCGCATTACAACCTTGGCAAGGCATTCTTTGACGCGGGCCGTTTCGCCGAGGCTACCGAATCATTCAAGCGCGCGACCCAGCTCAAACCCGATTACGAAGAGGCCTGGCTCAACCTGGGAACAGCCAGTTTCCGCGCCGGGCAGTTCAACGACTCAGCCCAGGCTTTCAATAAAGCTGTCAGCCTCAATCCGTCAAACACACAGGCGTTTTACTCGCTGGGAAACGCCAACTACAAGGCCGGAAAATACCAGGACGCCCTGGCGGCGCTCAAAGAGGCGGTGCGACAGAAGCCAACATTTGCGCCGGCCCATTACAGCCTCGGGCTTGTTTACGCGAGTCTCAATGATAAGGATGGCGTAACGCGTGAATTCGCAATCCTGAAGAAGCTGGATCCACAGTTAGCCGAACAGTTGTATCGCGCCGTGAAAAAGTAGGACAGGCATTCCTGCCTGTCTATCGGAGCAAGGAGCCGACTTCCCGGCAGAAAAACATTGACCTGACGGATTAGGGGAAGTAAACTTCGCGGCGTAATCATTCGCATAACATCGGGTAGTCAGTCAACCTACTCAAGGAGTTAACCACGATGGCTAGCAGACCAAAGAAAGCTTTGACCGCGCTTGCAGCGCTCTTCGCTTTTTCGTTTTCGCAAGTCTATGTGCAGGCGGTCCTAACTACTCCTCCGACCGGTGGCTCCACGCCGCAGCGGTTAATCGCCGCCAGGTTGAGCACAACGGCCAACCGACCCATCCTGGTAAACGGAAACAGTGTGGCTACCGGCGCGTCAATTCTAACCGGCGTTACAATCGAAACGCCCGATCAAGTAAGCGCAAAGATCGATCTGGGCGAGGCCGGGGTCGTCGAGCTTCAACCGACTTCCAAAATCCAACTCGACTTCGATGCTGATGGCAACGTAAGAGTGAAGGTAATCCGCGGCTGCGCGGTGACCAGGAAAAAGGTCAACGGCATTGGCGAAGCAGAGATCTACACCGACCAGGCTTCTGAGAAGACGGACCGGAAACGACGTCACATGGGCTTCTGCGCTCTTCCAAACGGTCAATTGTCCCCGTTGAATGCCGGACTCAGCCCTACGACTGAATTAGAAATAGCCGGCGGCGCCGGAGCCGGAATAGCAACTGCAATCTGGCTGGCGACACGCGGAGGAAATCCGAGCCCCGTCCGTTAGGGCAGGACAGTTGCTTCGCAATCCGAAAGGCGAGCCTCTTCAAGCGAGGGGCTCGCCTTTTGAATTCAGCAAGGGTTGAAATTACTCGCTACCGTCCACCCCAATCAAACCATGTCCTCCATTGCACCGCTCGCGAAAAACCGTTCGCCGCGTCGATTTGCCCGCACCGCGATCGCCATCGCACTTTTGGTTGCGTGTGCGTGGGCCATGTGGGTCTCTCTCCGGGTGGGATTCGCTCGACTGCGTTCTGAGTCAGGCCAACTGGCGGCCGTGAATCAAGCTTTGCAGCTGGCGCCAAACGATCCGGAAGGGCGAACCGTGCGTGGCCTGCTGCTGTCCGAATACGGCGAATATCGCGATGCTACCGTGGAGTTCGAGCGCGCTGCAGAACTGCGGCCACGCGACTATTATCTCTGGCTGGAACTGGGAATGACTCGCGACGCGCTTGGCGATCAGGATGGGGCCGAGCGTGCTTTGCGAGAATCAGTGCGCTTGGCGCCTTACTATGCTCAACCAGGGTGGCAACTTGGCAATCTATTGTTTCGGCTGGGTCGCCGCGACGAAGCTTTTGCGGAGTTGCGCCGCGCCGCCCAAAGTGATCCCACTCTGTTGCCGGCCACGATCGATCTTGCGTGGTCCGCGTTGCGCAATACAGAGGCATTGAGAAGCGTGATTCAGCCGCAGAGCCCTTCGGAGCACAGCGCTCTGGCCAGGTTCCTGGCGAAACACGGCGAAGGCAAGGAGGCCGTGGCCGAGCTGCGTATCACCGGAGGCGCAACCCGGGAGGACATACACAATTTGGTGCGAGACCTTCTGGCCCAGAACGCCTTTAGTGACGCTTATGAAATCTGGGAGTACGGAAACCAGATTGCAAAGAATGCGAGCGAGAATTCGCTTACGTATGACGGCGGATTCGAAAAGCCCCTGGAAGTTAATGAGCCGGGATTCGGCTGGCAAGTAAGCGAGAGTCTTGCCGGAATGACTTTGTCAGTGGACGCGTCGAATCCCTATCAGGGTGGGAAAAGCCTGCGAATCGACTTTCATGGAGACCCAACTCCGACGGTGCTCGCAATCTCGCAGATTGTCCTGGTAAGCCCTAAGACTCATTACCGGTTGCAGTTTGCTGCCAGGACCAACGACGTGATCAGCGGTGGCTTGCCAGTCGTTGTAGTCAGCGATGCGGCAACACCTGGGACGATCCTGGCAGAATCTCAGCCTCTGGCGAGCGGAACCAGCCCGTGGCGCGAGTCGGTAATCGACTTTACCACTGGCCCGCAAGCTAACGCCGTGGTGCTGTCTCTTCGGCGGAATGGCTGCGCGACGGGACCATGTCCGATCTTTGGCAGTCTTTGGCTGGATGCGTTTTTCTTGCAAGCAATACCGGGAAGGGAAGTCAGACCATGATCGCGTCACAATCGATCCTTGCTCGGCTCTTGACAACGATACCCTTTGAATAAAGATGAGTGAAAGCCTCGCCCAATCCCGTGGTGCTCTAGTGTCTGCCGTTCTTGCCGGCTCCTGGCGCCCACAATCCATCGCACCAAAGATTACGCAAAGCCAACTGGATGAAGTTACACCGCTGCTCCATGAATCAGGAGCAGCGGCCCTGGGATGGCACCGCATTAGCCGGACTGACCTTCGCAGTTCGGCGTCCGGCGATTTACTGCATCAGATCTATCGCCTGCAAACTTTGCAAGCGTCCATCAACGAAACCAAGATCAGCAAAGTTTTCCGCCGGCTGCGGAGCGCGGGCATCGAACCCATCATTTTCAAAGGCTGGGCCATAGGACTCCTTTATCCTGAGCAAGGTTCACGGCCGTATGGCGACATCGACATCCTGGTGCGCCCGGAACACCGCGAGGTAGTCAGTGAGTTACTGAAGGAGCCGGAATTGCGAGACTGCTGGGTTGATTTGCATGACCGTATGTCGGAACTGAACGATAGGAAGGTGGATGATTTGTTTGAACGGTCACAACTGGTCAGCCTTGGGGAAGAGCAGATTCGCATTCTGGGGCCGGAAGATCATTTCGGACTGCTTGCCATTCACCTGCTGAGGCATGGCGCCTGGCGCCCGCTCTGGCTTTGCGACATTGGCATCGCGCTGGATTCGCTTCCTGAGAAATTCGATTGGGACCTTTGTCTGGGGAAAAGCAAACTTCGCAGAAACTGGATTACCAGTGTGATTGGGCTGGCGCAGGTCCTGCTCGACGCCCAGATAAAGGAACCGGCCATTGCCGAGCAGGCCAAACAGATTCCCGTTTGGCTGGTGCGAAATGTTCTGAAGCAATGGGCCGCGCCTTTTGCAAGTAATCAGGAGCCAAACAATCATCGCGCACCCATCGCTTCATACTTGCGCGACCCACGCGGCATAGTGGCTGACCTGCGCCGGCGCTGGCCAAACCCCATTCTGGCTACCATAAGTATCAATGGAAAACTTAATCGACTTCCCCGGCTCCCTTATCAGCTAGGGAATTGCCTCGATCGCACCGCCCAACT
>JBDUCF010000244.1:0-4847 GCA_040003545.1 Pyrinomonadaceae bacterium
CAGGCTGGACAACGGCTTGCACATTGTCATCGTAGAGGATCGTCGTCTGCCGTTGGTTAGTTTTCGCCTGGCGTTTCGTGCCGGGCACGCCAGCGATCCCGCAGAGTTACCCGGCCTGACCGACATGATGACCGGGCTGTTGAACGAAGGCACGGAATCGCGGACCAGCCTGCAGATAGCCGAAGAGGTGGAGAAACTGGGAGCAACTTTATCAGCCGGGGCCAACTCCGATTACACGACCGTCGCCGCCTCTTCCCTTTCGACCTATTCAGATCAAATCCTGGAGCTGCTGGCGGATGTTGCCTTGCGTCCGTCTTTTCCCGATAACGAGATCGAGCTTACGCGCGAGAACGCGAAACAGATGCTCATTCAGCAGCGCGCTCAGCCGTCATTCCTTGCCGGTGAAAGAGTGGCCAACGTCATCTTTGGCCAGCATCCGTACGCCATCGTCTCGCCGACGCCGGCTTCGCTAGACGCGATGACGCGGGATACATTTCTGGATTTCCACCACTCGATGCTGGTGCCTGGCCGGGCAGTGATGATTGTGGTCGGGGATGTTGTGCGCGATGACGTTGTCGGGCGTATTAATCGTCTTTTTGGGCAGTGGAAACCGCACCCGGCTATCGATCCCAGCTTTCCGCCTCCGCCGGTGCGCACGCGACGGACCGCCTACGTAGTGGATCGTCCCGGCTCAGCGCAATCGAACATCGTGATAGTCAACCTGGCAATCAATCGCACCAGTCCTGACTTTTTTCCCATGCTGTTGCTGAACACTATCCTGGGATCAAACGCTTCATCGCGACTATTCATGAACCTGCGCGAAGAGAAGGGCTACACTTACGGCGCCTATTCAAGTTTGGATGCGCGGCGGGTGGTAGGAACATTTCGCGCCACTGCTGAGGTTCGCACGGGCGTTACCGGCGCTTCGCTTAAAGAGTTCTTCTACGAGTTGGAAAGAATCCGGGAAGAGGATGTGTCCGACAAAGAAATCATGGATGCCAAGTCATACCTGAGCGGAGTGTTTCCCATTCGCATAGAGACGCAGGAAGGGCTGGTGGATCAACTGGTTCAAATCAACATGATGGGACTGCCACGCGACTATCTTCAAATTTACCGTGACCGCGTAAATGCGGTAACCATCGGCGACATTCGCCGCGTGGCGCAGCAATACGTTACGCCCGACAAAGCGGCCATCATCGTGGTGGGCGATGCGGCGGCGGTCGTCGATCAAATTGCCCCGTATTCCTCTGAGTTTGAGATCTATGACACCGAGGGCCATCTCAAGCCAAACAAGTCTTTAGTTGGCCCCGAAGCTGCCCACGTATAAATTCCGGACGCAATTGCAACCCGCGGCAGCGCGAGCCAATAGGCATCCTCAGAAATAAAAGGCCGCCCGGCATGAACGATACCGAGCGGCAATCACAGGAGGAACCGAAGTGTTATTCCTGTCGCTATCTAAATCCTGCGACTGGTTCTATGAATAACCTCGGCTTCTTAAGATGATTCCTCAGGCACTGCCGTTGCTTTCGCGCTTGTAACCAATCAGCGCTCGTACTGCAAGACCATTCCATCGCCCCCAACGGCCCAGCCCATTTTCTTGCCCATAAAAAGAGCGTAGAGATTCTGCTTAATTCCGGCCGCTTGTCTGATCCATGTCCGGCCCCCGTCTTCGGAACGCAGGATCACTCCGCCGCGGCCGACAACCCATCCCTGGTCTTCACTGACAAACTGCACGCTAAGCAATGTTGTTCGCACATTGGATTCCACTGGCTCCCAGTTATTACCGCCATTGATGGTCCTGAGGATAGTGCCCTTTTCGCCGACCGCCCAGCCGAGTTTTTCATCGCGAAAATCCGAATGGTAAAGCGTCGTCTTCACATCGGAATTCTGTCGGATCCAGGATTCGCCTCCGTTCGCCGTATGCAGAATGGTGCCGGATGCCCCCACAATCCAGCCGTGCTTGTCGTTCACAAAATCCAGGTGAATCAATTCTTCACGAGTGGGGACGACCTGACGCTGCCATGAAATGCCGGCGTCCTTAGTGAAGAGTACGATGCTGTCCACCACAACGTCCTGGCGGCTGGCGGATCCGACTACCCATCCCTGCTTGCTGCCCACGAACCGGACACTATAGAGCTCGGGTTCGGCGCCATCGAATTCCGACGGCAAAAGGCGTCGCCGTGTTTTCCAGGTTCGGCCCCCGTCATTCGTACCCAAAATCTCGTTGCCGGAAAGCAGGAAGCCGGTGTCTTTCCCTGAAAAGTACACATCGTTAATCGGATGCGAGGTGGATACAGGCTGCTCCGCCCACGAATGGCCGCCATCGCCGGTATAACTCAGGAATCCGCCGTCACCGCCGATCCAACCCCGCTTTGTGTCGGCGAAGTAAACTGCATTTAGATCCTTCCCTGCCGGACCGAGACGCGTGCCCGTCCAACCCGTTTGGGCAAGGCCGCCGCCGCCGATCAGCATTGCGGCCAGCAGCAACGCGCCTGCCAGTATTGCCGAGTAACGATGTCTGCCAAGTCTTTGCATCAACAGTTTTCGCCCTATGGCCATTTCAACCTGTCACCAATGTGGGCCAACTTTGTACACGAGTTTGCGGCGATTAGACAAGAGGCGACGCGCACTTCGCGCCAGGGAACACCGCGCCCTCAGCCTGGACGTTTGTCAGAGTTGCCGCAAACGCGAGCTGCGCAGGGCAACCAGCGCCATGAAAATTGTAATGACGAGACCGCCCGCCGCCAGCGTGTGCGGCACACCAAATCGTTGCGACACCGCTCCGGCTATCAGGTTTCCAATAGGCATAGCGCCAATGAACGACAGCATGAACATACTCATCACGCGGCCACGCATTTCGTTGGTGACAAGCTGCTGTAGAAGTGTGTTAATCACAGCCACAGACAAGACAATTGCGCAACCCATACTGAAAAGAAATACGAGTGATACGGCAAGCTTCGTCGAGAGTGCAAAACCGATCAAACACACCCCAAAGGTAAATGCGCCTCCCAGCACGGAAAGGCCCTTGCGTTTGAAGTCGCCGAGATATGCCAGAAAGAGTGCGCCCACAAAAGCGCCCGCACCGGCAACACCCATCAGCATGGCCAGGCCCGTTTCGCCCAGATGAAAAATGTCGCGCGCGTATACCGGCGTCATTGCAAGATAAGGAGCACCGAAGAGACTGGTTACCGAAGAGATCATCAGCAGCATCGACACGCGCGGGCGACCGCGCACATAACGAAAGCCGTCGAAGAGATCACGCAGGAACGCGCCTCTCTCCCTGGCGGGCGGCGCCGCCTTAGCCGCTGCTGCGGGCTCGAATCGAACCATCGCCAGCGCCGTCACAACTGCAACGAACGAAAGTCCATTGGCAAAGAAGCAACCCGCCAGTCCAAAAATCCTGAAGCCAATTCCTGCAAACACCGGCCCGACCACGCGTGAAAGCTGGAACTGCGTCGAGTTCAAAGCGACTGCGTTAGCGACATCCTCGCGTCCGACCAGGTCAAAAGTGATCGCCTGGTACGAAGGCCCGGCGAGCGAAAAGCATGAGCCGGTAATAAATGAAAGCACCAGGATCATCCAGACCTGGACCACATGCGTGATCACCAATGTCCCCAGCGCCAGCGCGGAGAGCCCGGAGACGATTTGCGTGTAAATCAGTAACCGGCGACGATCGACAAGATCCGCGAAGACCCCGCCCGCCAGCGTTAGCACGATCCCCGGCGCCATACTCATGAACGCATCCAAGCCCAGCCAGAATGGCGAGTTTGAAAGCTGAAACACCAGCCAGCCCTGGGCGACCGCCTGCATCCAGGTGCCGATATTCGAAAGGAAAGCGCCGGACCAGAAGAGCCGGTAGTTGCGATGCGACAGGGCGCGAAACATCGCGCTTGCGCGTCCGCTGGTGGGCCGCCGGCCCGCTTCAACTTCACTTACCTCTGACGACATGCTCAATGTTATTACCATTGCATCATGAAAAGTTCCAAATCAGGGCGCTTATTTACTCTGGAACTTGCGGCTCTGCCGTCTGATGTGCGGAAAGGCTCCGCCCTTCCGTTAGGCTGCTTCAGATTTGAGAGGCTATGCCTCGAAATTAGAAATCGGCGGCCCGGCCGCAGATTAATAGAGCGAAGCAACGGAAGGGCCGAGCCCTTCCGCGCATCAGGCGGCAAAGCCGCGTGGTCACAGGCCCCTTAACGCTTTGCGATGTTCGCAGCACTCATGCTTTAATCGCGGCCTTGTACTTCCATACGTGAAAAAGGAGAACAATCGTGCGCTCGACTCCGCAATGCTCGCAAAGTATCTTGACGTACATTTTGTCTGCGGTGTTTATCTTTTTGATAGCCACAACGGCTTTCGCTCAGAACGAAAAACAAACACCTACACCGATGCCCCAAACCACGCCGGCATCGACAACACCGCCCGCTCGGCCCGCGGATGTTAGCTCGATTGACTCGATCATCGCGGCGGTTTACGACGTGATCTCGGGACCTGCTGGTCAGAAACGCGATTGGGACCGGATGCGCTCGTTGTTCGTACCGGGCGCGCGCTTGATTCCTACGGGAAGACGCCAAACCGGGGAAGTCGGCTCGCGTGTGCTGACGGTTGAGGACTACGTTGCGCGGGCCAGTCAAATGTTGGAGAAGGACGGCTTCTTCGAACGCGAGGTCGCGCGGCGCACAGAAACGTTCGGCAACATCGCGCACGCCTTCAGCACTTATGAGTCACGACATAAGGCTGACGACGCCAAGGCATTTCAGCGGGGCATCAACAGCATTCAATTAATGAATGATGGCAAGCGTTGGTGGATTGTGACCATCTTCTGGCAAGGCGAGGATGAAAAGAAT
>JBDUCF010000245.1:0-4844 GCA_040003545.1 Pyrinomonadaceae bacterium
GCGCGGTAGCGATGGAGCAGCTCTTCGAGAAAACCTTCGTAGGTGAAGCTGGCCATGTCGTATACCGGTCGCAGCTTGTACATGATTGGCATGGCCACGCGCCAGGCCATCCACTGCCGCGGCGCCTCCGTTAGATCCCAGCGGCGTCGCAGAAAGGTTTCCACCACCGCGATCTCGCGTTCGCTTAGGTTGTTGAGGTCGGCGGTGAACTGCACCGGTCTGAATGTGCGGCGCAGCGCGCCGTCGGCGACCGGGGCCGCAAAGACTTTCGCAAAAGCCGGAGCCTCAGCTTCGCGCTCTCGCACGACCACCGTACCGGCAACCATGTCGCCGACCCTTTGGTCCCTGGCACTGCTAAACACCGAGATTAGTCCAATGGAATAAAATGGCGCGGGCATCATGTCAAAGCTGCGCAGCAGGTTTCTTACCGACGCTTCCCAAAACGTTACCGGCCGGCCATCCTCGCGAATCACCCGCAGCTTCAGCCAGCGCTTGCCGGGCGTTTGCCCGCTCCATAGCCATTCAAAGAAAGCGAAGTAACCCGACAGGATCAGGAAGACGATGATAATCGTCACCGCCAACACCCACTTTGGCGCATTGGTCAGCCGTGTACCAAAGCTGGAATAATTGCCAACGATCGTGAAGGCAAACACAATCAGTAACAGAACCAGAATTTGAATCGTATGATCGATGGCGCAGGCCAGAAATCGGTTTCCGATCGATGCCAGCGCAAAATGCAACGGCACGCGCTCAGGCGTTTCGATTATGAGGATGTCTTCGGTGGCGAGTGTTGCCGACATGCCGTTGTAGGACGGGCATTCCTGCCTGTCTCTGTACCTAAGAAACGGTGACAGACAAGAATGTCTGTCCTAACTTATATACCGCGCACGCGGAGAAACTTTCGTTTTCCCACCTGAATCAGCACCGACTGACCAGCAAACAGGCTGAGTTCATGATCGCCGCGCGCGCAACGTTCGTTATTCACCTGAACTCCGCCCTGCTCGATCAGACGCCGGGCTTCCGCCATCGACGCAGCCAGGCCGGTTTCAACCAGCAGCCGGGGCAACTTCCAAATGCCGGACTCCAGCGCGTGCTCTTCGACTTCCTCCGGCTCTTGTTTGTTCTTGAAAATCCTGGTGAACTCGTCTTCGGCGCGCGTAGCATCCGCGGCGGAATGAAAGTCTGTGATAATGCGTTTGGCGAGTTCGACTTTTATATCACGGGGGTTGCGCTCTCCACGTTCGGCACTTTCACGCATCGCCGTAATGTCCTTCGGGCCTAAATCAGTAAGCAACTCGTAGTAGCGCCACATTAAATCATCGGAGATCGACATTATCTTGCCGAACATTTCTGATGGCGGTTCGCTAATCCCTATGTAGTTGCCGGTGCTCTTCGACATCTTCTGCACGCCGTCGGTGCCCTCCAGCAAAGGCATGACAATGGCGATCTGGGGCTCCTGGCCGTATTCGCGCTGCACGTTGCGACCCATCAGCAGATTGAACTTCTGGTCAGTGCCGCCAAGTTCGACATCCGCTTCGAGCGCCACAGAGTCGTAAGCCTGCGTCAGGGGATAAAGCAGTTCGTGCAGGGCAATGGGACGTTCTTCAGCCAGGCGCTTGGCAAAGTCGTCGCGCTCCAGAATCTGTTTGACGGTGACATGCGAAGCAAGACGAATGAAGCCGTCTGAGCCCAGCTTATCCATCCACTCGGAATTAAAGCGAATTTCAGTTTTGTCCGGATCAAGCAGCTTGAAGATTTGTGCCTTGTAGGTTTCCGCGTTGTCGTTGATCTCTTCGCGTGTTAGCTGCGGCCGCGTGGTGTTCTTGCCAGAGGGGTCGCCAATCATGCCGGTGAAGTCACCAATCAAAAAGATGACTTCATGGCCAAGCTCCTGGAATGCACGCAGTTTGCGGATGACCACGGTATGGCCCAGGTGTATATCCGGCGCTGTGGGATCGGCGCCCAACTTCACGCGCAAGGGTCTCTTGTTCTCGGCAGATCTCAGAAGTTTCGCGCGTAGTTCGTCTTCGCGAATGATCTCCACCACGCCCTTGCGCAAGTACGCGAGTTGTTCGTCGATGGTCATGGGGCACTCGTAAGTCGTGAATGGTAAATGGTAAATAGGCCAGGCACGGCCTTATCGCGCACGCGAGCAACCTTTGTCTGGCGCGCCTGCGGGCGGGCCACTGCGTACATCTCGCGAGCGATGCGTTCAGCGAGCCCGCCCTGATACAAATCAAAGTGATCGCGCCCTTCTATGAATTCGATTTTGGCATCGCTGCCGAGCGTCTTGAGAGTGTCGCGCAGCAGATACACAGCCCTTTCCAGATGGAACGTGTCCGCGGTGCCGACGATTATGTGGAGCTTGCCTTGTAGTTTCGGCCCGAGCTTCGCCCAGTTTTCGCGCAATAGCCGGTTGATGTCATAACGCTCCCACGCTTTTTGCACAAAGGGATCAATGCGACCGGTGTCACGGTCAAACAATGGCATTGGTTGTCCGTCCGCTGCGCGTGGACTGAAGACTGCTTCAAACGAAGCCATCTGCCCGCCAAAATAACCCTCGACGCGTTCCAGTCGCGCATATTCTTCCAGCGTCATGATCTCCCGCCCATGATAGCGCACGAGGTTGTACGGCTTGCTATCCGGGCCTCGATAGAAATTTTGCGGCGGCGTTTTAGTCAGGTCCGGGCCGGTGAATTCGTGAAAATCAACCGGGTCGGGCGAGGTGGACCACGTGCCGCCAAAGACATCCGGATAGTTCACCTGCAACCAAAGTGTTGACCAGCCGCCGGAAGAGTGTCCGTTGAGGAAACGCCCATTGGGCTGAGCGTCCATGCGAAATTGCTTTTCCAAATAAGGAATGAACTCCGCGGTGAGCGCATGACCCCACGGGCCGTTGTTCACCGAGTCTGCGAACACATGATGCCCGAGTGGAAAGGAGGCATTCAGAAATACGTAGATCATTTCCGGCGTTGTCCCGTCCGCCATTTTCTTAATGAGGGCGGGGCCGGCTCTCCACGCGGTCAAATGGGTGCCGCCGTAACCGTGCACCATGTAAACGGCGGGGTAGCGTTGCGAGGCAGACTTTCCATAGCTCGGCGGCAACACCACTCCTGCCTGCATCTCCATGGGTCTTCCCCAGAACGCGGCCAGCGAAGGGCTCTCGAATGTGATCAGTTTGACTGAGTCCGTATCGGAAACTTTGCGCTCAGGCACGACCTCTGTCAGTGTCAGCTCGATTGTTGGAGAGGAAGATGGGTTGAGGCGAGGCACTACTGAAACTTTGCTGTAAATGTCGCCAGCGCCGGCGCCGTCGTACGTGTAAGAATGATTCACGTCCAGCAACGCCATCAACTGATAGTCGCCGGCAGGAGCTTTCGAAAATGGAGCGGGAAAGGCGAGCGCGTCGGGATCAATTTCGATCGGCTTGCCGGGTTCTAAGTTGTGCACTTCGACTCCGGTAAGAAAAACACTGCCCGGATTCAGAAAATCCGGTTCGATCATCTCCAGCGACTTCGTCTGATTGGTCATAAAGATCAGGAGCCGGCCAGACACCGGCGCGGGCGCCAGCGCTGCGTTGATGCTGACCCGGAAGCGGATTCGATCAGCCGCATTGGCTGGTGTGCGTTGTATTAAGACGAGCGCTAAGACGGCGAATGCGAAAATGATTGCCTTGAGGGGAAATTTTTTCCGGCTCATTACTTAGAGCCCCTTTCCTATTTGAGGTAAAACTCGGCGAACGTGATTGCCTGCGAGCTCGTATTCTCCACTGATCACCAGAGCGACCGCCTCCGCATAAGCTTGATGTTCCTCCGGCAGGATGCGTGCGGCTAACGTCTCAGCCGTATCGTCGTTGCGAACGCTTACCCTTCGCTGCACGATAATCGGGCCGCCGTCCAGAGTCTCGTCGACAAAATGAACCGTACAGCCGGTCCACTCGACACCCGCCTCGAGTGTTTGCCGCTGAGCGTCCAGCCCGGGAAACGCCGGCAGCAGGCTGGGATGAATGTTCAGGATGCGTTGACGATAAGCATCGAGAAACTCCAGCGACAACACGCGCATGTAACCGGCCAGGCAAACCAGATCCACTTCACGCGAGCGCAGGGCCGCGACAATTTCGCGATCGTGCTCTTCGCGGGTGCGGCCGCCGCGTTCTATGACGAGCGTCTCAATTTTGCGCTCCGCCGCTTTCCGGAGTCCCGCCGCGCCGGCCTGGTCGCTAATGACCACCGCAATCTCGGCGTTTGGAATAGTGCCGTCGCGCACTGCCTCAGCAAGTGCGATCATGTTCGAGCCGCGGCCGGAAATAAGAATCCCTAGTTTCAACTTTTCACCAGCTCCGAGAAATGCTTGCGGATGCGAGCTTCGGACAGGACCCCGCGCGCGCCACTTTTTTCCAATACATTCCATAGCGGCGCATTGGTTTGCGACTGAGTAAGCAGCAACTCCTCGCTCGAATTCGGTCTTCCCACATGCCTGATGTGCGCGCAGGCAAGCCCACCGCCGCGTACGAATCCATCAGGCGGCGTACGTGGCCAACCGGCCTCGACCTTGATTGCCCGCACGCCGAGTCGCAGCGTCAACAATCTGCCGATCATTGTTGCCTGACCGACTCGGAAACGGTGGCCATCCTGTTGTTCGATTTGCAAACTTGAGCCGGCACGATTAGCTTCGGCCGCCAGCGCCGTGAAGGTTGATATCAACCAATCAATCGCGGCGCTACGCACCAGATCGTTTGCCGAGCGTAGCGCAACATACTCTGCGATGTCATGGCGCCCCGTCGCGCGCGCGCGTCGCTCGGCCTCGGCCAGCGTCTTTGCCCAATGCTGTTCAAGTTCGCTCAA
>JBDUCF010000246.1:0-4840 GCA_040003545.1 Pyrinomonadaceae bacterium
GAATTTTGCCCCGGTGATGTCAATCATGACCGAGGAGCGGGACCTGCTCTCGAATGGATTGTATTCGCGGTCCTTCGGGCGCTCTCCCGGCGAAGTGCTGGGCTACACCACCGTCTACATGCGCGGCCTGCAGGCCACCGGGTGTCTGGGGTGTCTTAAACATTTTCCCGGCATCGGCGCGGGCGAGATTGATTCGCATGAAGAGATGCCGGTCGTCAGCCTGTCGCACGACGACTTGATTGCCCAGGACCTGGCGCCATATATCGAGTTGTTTCAACGAAAGGACGATCGGGTGCGGGCGGTTATGGTCAGTCACGGCGGCTTTCCCAATATCGACATCATGAAAGGGATTACCGGAGGCCTTTTGGAGCCGGCGTCGTTGAGTTACAGCATCGTCACCAAACTCCTGCGCGAAGAGCTCGGTTACCAGCACCTGGTGGTCACCGACGATCTGGAGATGGGCGCTATTGCCAGGCATACGCCGATCGAAGGCGCCGTGCTGCGCGCGTTCCTGGCGGGAAACGACATGATGCTGATCTGCGCGACTCCTGACACGATCCGGCGGGGTTATGAGGCGTTGATTCAAACCGCGCGCGACGGCAAGCTGCCGGAAAAGAGACTGCGGGGTTCTTTGAAACGAATCGCGGCAATCAAGTCGCTGGCCCAACCGCCCCTGGCATTAGATCTGGAACGCTTCTGGCGACTCTCGGACGAGATTGCCACGCTGAACGGCAAACTGAAATACACCTACGGAGGGAAACTCTAATGCGCACGCGGCCGGTTCTTTTTATTTTCGCGATGGCCCTCGTGGCGGCGATGCTTTCCTCCGGCTGTCGCCACCGCAGCAATGCGTTTGCGATTGCCCTCTCGGACAATATCAAGACCATCGATCCCATCGGCTCGCCTTCAGTTGACGCTGCCAGCGAACGCGTTCGCGTTTTGATGTTCAATTCGCTGGTTAAGAAGAATGAAAAGTTCGACTACGTTCCCGACCTGGCCTCCGACATTCAGCACTCCGATGACTACTTGACTTTTACTTTTACAATGCGCGACGGCGTCACCTTTCACGATGGCCGGCCGTGCACATCGGCGGATGCGAAGTACACCGTAGACACCTTGCTGGCGTCGAACTTTGCCAAGTCGGCCAGTTTCTTCGAAGGCGCCGGGGCGGACAAAAAGGCCTACGTTGCCGGCGTGGACGCCCCCGATGCCCGGACGCTGGTGATTCATTTAACGAGACCCTGGACCGGGCTGCTCCCGAACCTGGTGCCGGTGCCGATCATCCCAAAGGACAGCTATGAATCGGAGAAGACGCATCCGCTTGGCACCGGGCCATTCAAGTTCAAGAGCTACGATTCGTCACAGCAGGTGGTCGAGTTGGAAGCCAATCCAAACTACTGGGAAGGCGCGCCGCAACTAACTTCAGTTCGCGTGCGGGTGATTGGAGATGCCAACGCTTTGCAGGCTGAGCTCAAGAATGGCCGGGTTGATATTGCGCCATTGGCTACCAGCCTTTCGCCTGACGCGATCAAATCGCTGGGCCAGGATCCCAATCTACAGGCACAGCAGTTTCCGGGATCCAACCTGGGATATATTATCTTCAATTGCTCGGAGCATCCGCTGGACAATGCGAAGGTGCGTCAGGCCATCTCTTACGCAATCGACCGCGAGAGCATGATTCGCGATCTGCTTCTGAATCAGGCCAAGCTGGCGCATTCAATCCTGCCGGAGGAGTCGTGGGCCTACACTCCGGGTCAGAAGTATTCGTACGATCCGGCAATGGCGAAGAAGCTCCTGGATGAGGCCGGCCTGCAGGACCCGGACGGCGATGGCCCGCAGATGCGGTTTGCGAAACCAATCATCTTCAAGATTTCCGGCAGCAGCGCTGCCGCGCGCCAGTATTCCGGCGTGATTCAGAACTATCTCAAGAACGTTGGCGTTCCCGTTTCGATTGAAACGGCGGAGTTGAATACTTTGTTCGAATCGCTAAAGCGCGGCCAGTTTCAGATGTTCTATGGCCAATGGGTCGGCGGCAATCAGGACCCGATCTTCTATCACGATCTTTTTGCTACTTCGGAGATTCCGACATTGACGCGCGCTTCGCGCAACCGCGGCCGCTACAGCAACAAAGAACTTGACACCATTCTTGACGAAGCCGCGAACACCTTTGATCGGACCAGGGCGGCTTCGCTTTACGCGCGAGCGCAGGAGATCGTCAGTCGTGACGTGCCATTGTTTCCGCTTTGGTACCAGGCGAACATGGTGATCGCCAAGAAGACTGTCGGCAATATCAAGATCGACGCCAGCGGCGATTGGGGCTTTGTGCGGAACCTGACAGTAAAGTAGGACAGACATTCCTGTCCGTCACGCCTCGCCTTATTAGGATTGTTGTCCCATGAGGTCAATACGACCACGCGGTAGCAGGTGGGTTCCCTGGCAGATTGCTAGTTACTTTTTAGCTTCTTGATTTCTTCAGTCAGCACCGGAACTGCCTCGAACAAGTCTCCCACAATTCCGTAGTCCGCGATGTCGAAGATCGGCGCCTCCGGGTCTTTGTTGATGGCGACGATGGTGCGGGAGTTCTTCATCCCTACCAGATGTTGAATCGCGCCCGAGATACCCAGGGCGACGTAAAGCTTTGGCGCGACCGTCTGGCCCGACGATCCAATCTGCCGGTCGATGGGTAGCCATTCGGCATCACAGATTGGACGTGACGCGGCCAGGTCGCCGCCGAGAACCTCCGCAAGTTTTTCAGCCAGCGCGATGTTGTCTTTACTTTTTATGCCGCGGCCAATAGCAACGATGATCTCAGCTTTACTGAGGTCAACGGCCTGCTTAACTTCCTGGAAGGGCGCCTCGGGCTTCATGCGAATATTGCCGACTTCCACTTCAGTCGTCTCCACCGGCGCACCGCTTCCCTTCACTGCCTGTTCACCGCGATAGGCTCCGGACTGAAACGTCACAAACACCGGTGACTCGCCATCCGATACTACGTCGGCGTCGATCTTGCCCAGAAATATTCGCCGCGTGAAAGTGGGCACACCGTCGCTGACCTTCGCGCGAATGCAATCGCTGATCAGCGACTTGCCAAACCGCGCTGCTAGTTTCGGGGCAAAGTCCCGCACCAGGTAGGTATGCGGCATGAGGACGTACTGCGGATCCAGCGACCGCACCACGCGCTCCATTGCGTCTGCATAGCCGTCTGGGGTGTATTCAGCCAGCTTTGGATTGTTCGCGCCAACTACCTTCGCCAAATCATACGAAGCAATTTCACCAGCGAGCGCAGCAGTATCAGAGCCAAGGATAACTGCGCTTACCGGCAAACCAGGTTGCGAGCCCAGGTCCTGCGCTGCGGCGATCGCTTCGAGCGACGTCTTGTTAAGGACGCCATTGCGATGTTCGATGAAGACTGCGATGCCGTTGCTCATTTGCTAACTTAGTTCCTGCAGAACTGACATAAACCTATCGTTGTTAATGAACCGCTGGAAGGATGGGTCAACCGCCGGAGTAGGCATTTTTGCGCCGCGTACCAGGTTGTTTTTTCGTGCGAAGGCCAGTCTCAGATAGTCGATTGCCTTGTCCATATTATTCATCTCGCTGTACGTGCAGGCCAGGCTGTAATAGAAGATTGGGTAGTCGGGGTCTTTTGATATGCCGTACTCAAACATTTCCTTCGCCTTCTTCATGTTACCGGGGGTGGTCCTTCCGGTAATTCCGTAGGAGGATCCCAGGTTGTCTACCAGTCCCCATTGGGTCTTATTCAGCGTTCGCTTTGCCTTTTCCAAAGCAAGGGCCTTCTCGTAAGCCGGAATGGCTTTCTTGAAATCACCTGCCACGAAGGAAGTGCTGCCTTCACTGAGATAACCTATTGCCGTTTTCCCCTGGCCGACAGCGATGCCCACGCAAACTACAAACATAAAAAGAATGAAAAGGTATTTCATGGTTTTCCTCCGGTTCAATCTTTTGCTCCAACCAAACTTCAGTTTTGGAGTGCAATCAGATTACCCGCACTTCTGACCTGAGCTTTTCCGCCAGGGCCACCGCGCCCGCCTTAGCGTCGCCGTTGCCCAGGAACTGCGTCTGCTTCGTTTTCTCAGGCAGATAAATCTTCTCGATGCGTTGATGTGAAGGACGATCCACGATCTGGGCCGGCGCAGTGACTTCCTTAATCTCTTTTTTCTTCGCCGCCATAATTCCCTTCAGCGTGGCGTAGCGAATCTGGCTGATGCCTGACTGGATCGTCAGCACCGCCGGCTTTGGCATTGAATACCATTGATACCAGCCACTCTCGAGTTCGCGTTTCACGCGCAATTCCGGGCCTGTGGCATCAACCTCGATCACGATTGTGGCGTGCGGAAAACCCAGCAGCTCGGCCATGATGACGCCTGTTTGCGCATAACCATAATCATCGGATTGCAATCCCGACATCACCAGATCGGGCTGCTCGTCGCGAATTGCTTCGGCCAGTACCGAGGCGGCGGCATAGGGCGACAGGTGACTCAGATTATCGCCGATCACGTGAATGGCCCGGTCAGCGCCCCGGGCCAGCGCATCCTTGATCACGCTCTTGGCGCGCTGCGGACCCATCGAACAAACAACGACCTCGCCGCCAACTTTCTCCTTGATCCGCAATCCTTCTTCGAGGGCGTAGCCATCCGACTCGTTTACTTCGAATGACAGATCACCCTCCTCGATCCAGGTCGCTTCTTTGTTAATGCGCAGAATCGCGTCCTTGTTGGCGACCTGCTTCATCATGACGATTATCTTCATTCTTGGTTGTTAGTAGTCAGCTGTTAGTGGTCAATTCTTAGTAGTCAGTTGTTGATTCTCGGTGGTCTTG
>JBDUCF010000015.1:0-16377 GCA_040003545.1 Pyrinomonadaceae bacterium
TAATTCATGACCGAGCAGCACGATCCAACTGGTAAGGCAGACGGACGAGCAGACGAACCCGCCGAACCCAATCAGCCCGCCAAGACAACGCGGCCAGAGGCGTTGCCTGAACGGCTGTTGCGCACAGCGCTGGAAAGGGCCGGCGATGCTCTCGACCGCAAGCTGGGACGCACGATAGATCCGAAGAGTGGATTGACGCTCAGCCGCCTAATTAAACGCACGAATCTTTTGATCGATCAGCGGGTGCGCGACGAGGGAGCTAAAGGCCGCATCGCACCACATCTGCTCAAGTTGAAGGTTGAATGGGGAAAACATTCAGAAGCCGCACCGGAGTTGATGCAGGAGCTGGAAAAGGAACTGTTGGCGGCTGCGATCGATCACATCAATGACCATCGTTACCGCACGCTCGCTCCGGTCAAAGTCGAAACCGACGTTGATATATTCACGACGGGCGTTTCCGTCGAGCCAACCTTTGGCGAATTCGAAGAAGATCTGAAGCAGGAGGATGAAGCGCGGCGGGCCGCTAAAGAGGTTGGCGCCGCAAACATTCCGCATGGTTCGATTGCGCCACCGGACATTACCATGAACGCGCGCGTGACAATGCAGAACACCAGCCGCGAAGTGCCACTCAGTTTTAAGCCTGGGGGCAAGCGTTTGCACGTTGGACGCGGCACTGACAATCAGCTTTATCTAAACGACGGCAGCGTGTCGAAGATTCATGCGACCTTGATGATGAATCACGAAGACGTACTAATGGTGGCGGACACCGGCTCCACTAACGGTACTTTTATCAATGGCCGCCGTATTCCCTACGGCGAAGCTTGCCCGATTGAAGCAGGTGACATCGTGGCGTTTGGCGACGTCGAGGTCCGCTTCCGCAGAGACAATTTCTGAACATGCCCTTCTTCCTTCTTCTTCTGCAAACCGCGGCGCCCAGCCCTGTAGCTACTGCGCCGGAAAAGCTCCCGGCGTGGCTCAGTCTAATTTACATGGGGGGCCTGCTGGTCGTAGTTCTCCTGCTTCTGCTTTCAATTCTACGCAGCTGGCACCGGCCGGCGGCAGGAGCAAATAACCCTAACGATCTGCCGAAGGAAGTACGTGACCGGCTGGGCTCGACCTCAACCAATCGCGGTCTGCGCGCGCTGCGCGTGCTATTTGTTTTGTGCGCCGTCGCCGTCTTTGGCTTCCACGTTTACTGGGCCAGGTATGCAGAAAGCAGTAACGAGCGGTTTCAGCAGTTAGGCTATAAGGACCTGCGCGTGCGGCGTCTATCCGAATCAACTTTGCGCGGCTGGATCTACGATCGGAAGAAGCGTCCGCTGGCGCTTTACCGTCGCGAACCGGACGGCAGTATCTCTCGCGATTACCCGATGGACAGTGCCCTGGCCCATCTCTTCGGATCAGATCGCGGCGATCCCGGCCTGGAGCGCGCTTTATTTGGAACGCAGAGCGGTGCCGTGCCCGAAGCGTGGCAAATTGTGACGGGCAAGAGCGCCGAGCAGAAGGCCAACAGCGATGTGGTGATCACCATCGATCGCGACTTGCAGCAAGCCGTCGTGGATCAGTTGAAGGGAAAACACGGCGCCGTGGTAGTGCTCAATCCGCAGACGGGTGAAGTGCTGGCTATCTACAGTGAACCTTCCTATAGCTTGAAGGAAGTGCAGGATGAGGCTACCTGGATCAAACTCGAAGCGAATGAGCGCGATAAGCCCCTGGTCAGTCGGGCCCTGGGCGCTTATTACATTCCGGGCTCAACATTCAAGACGGTGACAATGACTGCGGCCCACCTCGCCGGCTTGCAGAACACTCAATTCACGTGCAGCGGAGGCGGTTATGTTGCGGCCCCGGGCGCCAATCCGATCTTTGACGATGGCGGAGCCGGCGAAGTTCACGGCCGCATCGGCATCGACACAGCTTTTGAGGTTTCGTGCAACCAATATTTTGCGCAGATGGGCGTCCTGCTTGGACCGGAACGACTGAAACGCGCGGCACAGCTTCTGGGCATTGGCGCTTACGACACTGCCGCCGAAGCTTTGCGCGGTCGCAAAGAACCTGAGTTGTGGAATGCAACGACCGACGCCATCAAGCGCGCGCTGGCTCCGCGCGAAGCGACGATCGTTACCGGTCCCAAAATTTCAAAGTACGACATTGCGCTTGAGGGTTACGGCCAGGGTTATGCCGGACAGATGACCCCATTTCAGATGGCGCTGGCCGCGGCCGCTATCGGCAACATGGAGGGCAAGCTGATGAAAACCAGGATTGAGGTGAATCGCCCGCCGGAGGTTTTCAATCAGGTGATGCCGGCCCAAATGGCTGCTCGTTTGCGGGAAATCATGGGACTTGTGACCGGCGGCCCAAGCGGTACCGCGCGCGGAGTTTTCGGACCGGTCCACGCAGCCGGAGTAATTACCGGCGGCAAGACTGGTACAGGGCAAAAAGTCGTACCCGTCTACGATCCGAAGACAGGCGAGCCGAAGACCCGTCTGCGAGTCGAGAAAGATTCGAAGGGCAATATCATTCGCCAGTATCAGGAAACGATAATGGACGAGGAGCATCCGCGTATTGATGCCTGGTTCCTTTGCCTCGCGCCGCTGAGTCGGCCGCAACTGGCCATTGCAGTCGTAGTGGAGGGCGGAGGTTATGGATCCAAGTCAGCGGCGCCAATCGCGGCGGCATTGGTTCTGAAAGCGAAGGACCTGGGGTATTTCGGCAACGTGCCGGCGACGAATCAGACCCAGCAGCCGAAGCAAAATAGCCGATCGAAACCGCAGCCGGCTAATTCGCCTAAGCCGCCGGCAAACACAAGGTGATGTGGAATCAGAATGTCACTCGAATCGTTGTGACTCCGCGCGAACGCGATAATCATGGACTAACAAGTGACCACTGACCACCGAACGTACAAATGAAGAACCGCGCCTCATCACATCTCTTGTTGCTGTTCGGCCTGGTCGTCTTCGAGGCCATCGCGTATTTTGCGCTGGGGCGCAGCGCCCTGATTCGCGGGTATGAAACTTCGTGGGTGGGCGGCCTGCGAGATCTATTTCTTTACTTGCCTATCATCGGTCTCGTATTCTGGCTTTCCCGGGCGATGAGTTTCAAGGGCAATTGGACACTCTATACTACGGCGATCCTGCTCTTTTCAATCGGGATGCTGGTCCAGTACCGGCTTTACAGCGACCCGGAATACAACGCCAGGAACAAGGCAGCCGCTCGGGCCGAGAAAACAGAATCACTGCGGATTCGCTACATCAACGAGAACTACGACGACGCGAAGAAGCAGCTGATGGGCTTCCCAACCGGCCCTTCGGGCGTCGTGGCGACCCAGCCGGTTCCCGTGAAGCAGTCTTCGTATTCGCTGGAGAACGCTCTCGTATCCAGCTACACGTGGATTCCTATCTTCTCGCTGCTGGCATTCGCCGCGGCTTACTGGCTCTGCGTCCGCGAGCGCTTCCTCTCCTGGATGCAGCGCAACAGTTTCATCATCGTAGTCGCCACTTTGATTCCGCTTACCTGGGCAGTAATAACCTCCAGTGCCGGCAAGGCGCTGGGAAATACGACCCCATGGGAACCATCAAAGATTCCCTTCCTGATCGGATTCGCGGGAATCTTGACTTCGCGTTATAAGGATCTGGCGCGCACATACTGGGCCCTGCCGCGGGCGCGCGACATCGTGCCGCTGCTCGCCATGGCGATGGTGCCATTCATTCCCTTCTTTGCCCTGAAGGATTTCGGCCAACTGCTGATCTTCACCGCTGCCTATGCGACTCTTTATCTGGTGGCGGTGCGACGCTGGCCTCAGCTACTTCTTTTTGTGGGCTCGATGCTGCTGGTGGTCGGAATCCTGGTCGTAGGAGCGCTGCCGCGAGACGTGCAGGAAAAGGTCCCGCTGTTACCAACGCTGGCTCGGCCTATCCAGGCGGCGCTGCCGTCGCGCATTCAGCAACGTTTTCATCTTTGGCTTGATGGATTTGATCCCCCCCCACCCGAAATGCCGTGGTGGAATAAGGACTACCAGGACGCCCTCGCCAAAAATCCCGAAATGAAAGCGCTGGCCGAGCAGAGTCCGGCAATGCAGAAGACTGTCAACGTTGACGTGTGGTTCGACAAGCTTGCTTTCCAGCCCGCTCAGGCGCTGTTCGGGATTGCTTCAGGAAAGACTACTGGTCGGGGCTTGGGTTTGGGTTTTCCGGAAGTGATTCCTATTGCGGATTCTGACTACGTCTATGCAGCGATTGCCGAAGAAATGGGTTTGGCGGGCGGAGCGATCGTGCTCTTGGCGGTCATTGTTTTAGTCATCGCCGGCGTTCGCACTTCGCTTCAATCACGTGATATGTTTACGAAACTTTGCGCCGCGGGTTTGACAGCGTTTATTGGATTCCAGGCCCTGGTAAATGTCGGCGGCATTACGCGCGCATTGCCCATGACTGGAATCACGCTGCCGTTCGTTAGCCATGGCGGGTTCAGTTTGATTACGAGTTTTGCCATGCTGGGAATGCTAATGGCGTTTTCACATCGAAATGCACGCGACGTTCAGGTGACCAACCGCCCGAAGCGTAGAGCTCAGCCGGGCGGGCGCCAGGTTCCCGAGGCCGTCCAATGAAAGAGTCTGCCAACACCGTCAATCTCGAAACTGCTTTCGTAACTGACCGCGGCTTAAATGAAAAACGTCCGCTGAACGAGGACTCCTTCCTGTCCGATCCGGCGCGGCGCATCTTTGCAGTCGCCGACGGCGTTGGCGGAGCGGAAGCCGGCGAAGTCGCGTCAAAGACCGCCGTAGAAGTTCTGGACGAAGCTTTTAGACATCAACTGGACGGCGCTGATATCGAAGACTTGCTGGAACTGGCCATTCAAAGAGCCAACAGCTCAATTCATCAAATGGCTCGCGAGCATCCGAAGTTCTCGATGATGGCGACCACCATAGTTGCTCTCCATCTTGATGGCCACCGGGCCACGATTGGTCACGTCGGCGACTCGCGTCTCTACCGGCTGACTCCTGACGGAAGACTTCACCGCGAAACTGCAGATCATTCCATCGTCGAAGAAGAAGTCCGGGCGGGTCGCATGACGCCGGAACAAGCCGCCAACCATCCCAGCAAAAATGTCATCAGCCGGGCCCTCGGAGCCGAGCCGGCAGTAGAAGTAGATCTTAAGATTATTGAGGTGGACGATGGTACGTCCTTTCTCTTGTGCACGGACGGCATTACCCGGCACATTCCCGATGGCGAGATTCAAGAGTTATTAAACACTAATCAAGAGGCCGCCGAAGTTTGCGCGGAAATGAAGCGGCGCTGCTACGCGCGTGGAGCTGAAGATAATCTGACCGCGGTAATCGTGCACGTCGGGTCTCGGGCCGGCGTGACTGTAGCCGAGGATTACGAGCGCACGCTTCCCCTCGACCGTCCAGCGGTTGTTGCTGCCGGCGAAACCAAACTAACGCCCGCCTCGCGGATTGCCTTCCCTGCGCCTGAAACGCCGGCTGAACAAGTGTCCGCGGCTGCAGCATCGAAACAAACCAGGCCCGAAAGCAAAGGCAAAGGAGGCAGCGTGCGTTTCTTTCTTTTCCTGCTATTCGTCGGTGCGGTCGCCGGCGCATTCTACGGCGGCACCTATTACCAGAAACGTCTGGCGCCGGAGCTAACAAGCGCGGCTCCCGTGCCGACACCCGTGGCTGCGGAAATAAATCCACGGGCGCAGTTTGAAGCGAAGCGTAGCGGCGTTGACAGCAATCCGCAGAAATGGATCGACGACAACCTACAGAGCGAGATATCAAAAGAGGGTATCTCGACAGCTGCTGATTTGAAGGATCCTGAATTCCTTTATCTCTACGGACGGGCGCTGACCCTGGTGGGGAAACATCGTGAAGCCGTCGCGGCCTTCGATAGCGCGCTCAGTCGCGTTAGCGCCGAACCGGATAAGAAACTATCGCTCGACGCCGAGACGCGGATTGCGGCGGCCGCGGCTAACCTTAGGATGAAGAGCAAGGACACAACCCTCAGTCCCCAGGATGCAAAACTCGCCGAAGAAAAAGCGATGCACGTGCTCGAGGAGGCGATAAATCTCAAGGCTGAATCCCCTTCCCCCTAAATAAAGATGCCCAGGATAACCGGATGATTAGATGAGTTGAAGTTCAGCGGCCAGCGAGGACCGTGACGCTACTATGAAAACCCCTGGGACCCTGCGCCGAAAAGCCCTTCGCAACAGAAACCTCCCCTACGGCATCTAAATGCCACCCTGACGGTAGAACGCGCTGACTAATGTCGGAACTAAAGCTCTTACAAACCAGGCTGGATGGGCGTTACGACATAGAGCAATGTCTGGGGCGTGGCAGTTATGCGGAGATATACGTCGCGCGTGATCGCGCGGTGACTGAAGCGGCGCTTCAGGAAGTTGTCATCAAAGCATTGAACGTTTTGTTGCAGGGCGTGCCCGACGCTGAGCTCGAGCGCACCCTGATCGAAAACTTTCAAAACGAGGCCATCGCCCTGGACCGCGTGCGCCATCCGCACGTGATCAACCGTTTGGGCCACGGCACGGCAATTGATCTTGCCGGGAACCCTTTTCACTACATCGTGCTCGAATATCTAAGCGGCGGCGATCTGGCCGTACTGTGCCGCGGGGGGAAGTTGCCACTCGATCAGGCCCTCCTGTATCTCGAGCAGGTTTGCGCCGGTCTGGCGTACGCACACTCCCATGGAGTCATACATCGCGACATCAAGCCCCAGAATCTTCTGCTGACCGCGGATTGCCAGGTCGTTAAGATTGCCGATTTTGGCGTGGCCAAGATCGAACTGGGCGACGAAGAAATCACGCGTGTCGGCACGAACGTCTACGCAGCCCCGGAACACAACCCGCTGGTCCAGACCGGGCAACTCGATACGGCATCCCTCCCGGTTTTGCGCGGTCGTTTAACTCCGGCGGCGGACATCTATTCGTTAGCTAAGACAACGTACGCGGTCATCACCGGCGAAACGCCACGCCGATTCGCTCAGCATTCCATCACCGAGCTCCCTGCCTCCGTCAGCGGTGAGTTCTGGGCCGAACCGGTGCTCAGAGTTTTGCGGCGCGCAACCCAAAGCCGCCCCGCCGATCGTTACCAGACCGTGGAAGAGTTTTGGGACGAACTCAGAGACTCGGCTTTGCCACCGACACGCCCCCTTGACGCGTCTGAAGCCAACTTGCGCCGCCGGCTCAGCGGGGATTTGGGCTCGGGGACTTTAGTTGTGCCTCAGGCGCCACCGCGGCCAACTTTTGAAATTACGCGAGAGGCTTCGTCGGGATTGGCAACCAGGGGTGCGGGGCACGCCCACATCGTGGTTCCCGTGGCCGGGGCCATCGAGGCACTGCAGGTTTCGCCCCGTCCCAAGGCAGGCGAAATTATCGCTGCCATGCCGGACGCGCCCGCCGGAAGGAGACCTGTCTCGCCCGCTGGGCCCAAGGTCCGCAGTCGCTGGCGAGGCATTGCAGTCGCCGTCGTGCTGATCGTGGCTTTTGCCGCGATGCTGTCGGCAACGCAGAAATACATACGGTCCCGCTGGAGCCAATCCCCGCCGACCACCACGACCACAGCAAACGTAGTTGGACGGCAAGCAACGACCATTACCGATCTGAACTTGCGTCCGGACCCGAGCTCGTTCAATGATCGCATCGGCCTGGCCGAACAAGGGTCGCGAGTTCGTATAATTAGCGCCAGCAATAACTGGTGTGAAATCGAAGTGTTGCAACATGGCCGCGAGAAATACGATCCCAGCTCTTCAGATCGCGGTTGGGTAAACAAGAGGTACCTGAGATTCGAGTAGGACAGGCATTCCTGCCTGTCTCTGCTAGTCGAAAATGCGTCGCTGAAGAGATTACTTCAAGGAGAAACTGAAAAGCGTGGGTTTACTAGAATCGATTAGACGTTGGGTCGATGGCGAAGGAAGCGAAGACCCCCTCGAGGCCGCGGACGAGCAAGCGAAGCCGCGCCGCATCTGGGAAGAGTTTTTGGTAAAGGTGGCCCGCGAGGTTGAAGCCGCAATGCAGCGGGAAATGTTCACTCCGCCGGGTGGACCAACCTACATTCCTCGTGAATATATCGTCTTTCTAAGTAGCGAAGACGATAAGGACTGGCAGGGCGACAAGCGGCGCGGGCTGGAGAAAGGGTTGTTTAATGTGCTCTCCGAACGCGCGCGCGAATTGAGCGGCTCGACCAAACTTGCGGCTAAATCCTTCGCCGTGGAGCTAAGGGTCGATGGCACTCTGAACAAAGGTGAGTTTCGGGTCCAGCCGGTTTGGGACGAGACCGAGAGCGGCCACACCATGGTTTCCGTCCGGCCTCTTAAGACATCAGCGCCGGCCCCGGCGACTGGCGAGGCCGCCGAGGACGGACAAACAGCTGGTGAAACAGACAGCCCGGAAAGCGAGATGACGGTCGTGCGCCCACGAATCATCACGCTCTATTCAGTTGAGGTCTGGCGCGACGGCGTGCGGCAGGTAGTGGTTCCAATAACCAAAAACGACATTACGATTGGCCGCGGATCGAAATCGACCTCGGTGGACCTGCCCTTGAAGGGCGACGTGGAGGTAAGCCGGGTGCATGCCACGCTGGCACTGGATGAAGAGGGTAAGTACTGGCTGACAGCTAAGGGCCGCAACCCGACCCTGGTGTCTGGTCGCGAAGTCCCGCGCGAGGAAAGGACGACAGTCCAGCCCGACGAGAAGATCGCCATCTGTAGTTATATTCTGCGAATCCAGCCGAAGTAAGTTAGAACCGCCTGCGGTAGCGGGCGGTTGATCCATCGGTCCGACTTGCTTGATAACGCTAAATCAACCGCCAGCTACCGCAGGCGGTTCTGACTAACGCGCTGGCCCACCTGCCACTGCTGACGGCTCTGACTCCAACTCGGAGATGAGTTCCGCAATCAGCGGGGCAACTCGCTCAGGATCGATGTAGCCCTTCCCCAGCATCTTCGTGAAGCGACGCTCGCTGGTTTCACCCTTCACCTCTTTCAAAATCGCGCGGCAAAGAGCGCAGACCACCTCAGGAGCAAACTGTTTTCCCGTGTTCGCGCGCAGATCCACGACGACCTCTTCCAGGGTGCGACGTTTGCGGTACGGCCGGTCCGTGGTCATAGCGTCGAACGAATCCGCCAGCGTTACTATTCGCGCGCCAAGTGAAATCTCATCGCCCTTCAAGCCATCGGGATAACCACGGCCATCAATCCGTTCGTGGTGGTGACGAGCCATTAGCGGAATGTCCGCATAGGGATGATGTATTGGCTCCAGAATTTCAAAGCCGGCCGCTGGATGCTGGTTCAGTTCTTTCGATTCTTTCGCGTTGATGCGATAGGGCGCATTGATGATGTCGCGCTCGACGATCAGCTTGCCAATGTCGTGCAAATAGCCGGCAATGGCGATTCCTTCAACCCGGTCTTCGCTCCAGCCCAACTCCCGGGCAATGATTTCGCTATAGCGACCGACCCGCTCGGAATGGCCCTGGGTATATTTGTCTTTGATATCGATGGCCGCTGCAAAGGCGCGCACCGTGTCTTTGTAGATTTCCCGCAGGCCGTCATATAGCCGGCGATTCTCTTCGGCCTTGTGCTCCAACTCTTCCATCAGGCGATGGGTCTTGATACCTACGCCGATATGGCGGGCCATTGAATCCAATAACTCGCGATCCTCGTCGCTGAAAGCTTCGCCGTTGGCTTTGCCTCCTAATACTACGAGGCCGATCAGGTCGCCTCGCATGACCAGGGGAATAGAAAGTTCTACGCCCAGTTGATCCAGGAGCTCTTTGTCCTCTACCGGGAAGTTCGCCCGGCGCTCATTCACGCTCGCCGCCCGCGAAAAAGATCCGACCAGGCGCCCGGCTTCCTGTTCGCTTAAAGTCAGTTGAGCTGGTAATTCATCCCCAAAACCGCGGTTCGCAATAAACCGAAGCAGGCCATCAGTGGGCTCGTATTCGGCCAGAGCGCCGCGTCGAATCGCCAGAGAACCCAGAAGGAGATGGAAAGAACTGCGCACCATCTCCTGGAAATCGCTTTTCTCCGCGATCTCCTGGCCGAGGTCCGCGAGCGCTGCGAACGTGTGGATTAGTTTCTGAGTTTCAAACGACATCGACAAGATCAGTTCGGTTTGCGTTACGTTGTGGGCGTGGCCGACAAACCTGTAATTATTCCCAGTGCTTCCTGCTCGTCTTTAGCCAGGCCAACATGGCGGGTTAGTCCTAGCATCTCGAATAGCTCCACGGTGTGATTGTTTACGTTGGAGAAGACGAGTTGCGCGCCGTTTTTCTCGGCCGCATCGATGACTCCCAAAAGAATCGAGACACCGATGCTGTTGACCAGTTCGGTGTCTCGGAAATTGATCACCAGCGAACGACGACCTGATTCCAGTTGCTGCTGGCATTCCCTTTCAATGCGCTCGCCGCTCAACTTGTTGAGGTAATCGCTGGCATATATGACCGCGGTGTCGCCGACGCAGCGCGAAGGCACAAGATCGCCTGTTGTTTCTGCCATCTTCATTAAGACCTCTAGAAGTGAACGTTAACCTCATCCAGAGAAGCGGAAACCCGGGATTTATCATTTGTCATTTGTCATTTTCCATTTCTGATTATTTCCGCACTGCAATCACTCGCTCAAAGAATTGTAGATCGCGAATGACCAATGAAAAATGAGAAATGAAAAATGGAAAATCCGCAGTTCGCTTTTCCGGTTTACGCCGCGCTACTTACGAACATATTTCGTCATGCGAAGGCGCGTCCCGTCATCAACGTGTTCGAATTCGACTTCATCCATCAGCGTTTGAATCAACTGCAATCCCCAGCCGCGTCTTTCTTTTCCTGTTCTTTCTTCCTGACTACCTGCGCCCTTCTGGCCGGCGCTCTGGCCATTCTTTCCCTGAATCTTCGGCGCCATTACGCCGCGGCTCGCTATGGTGACCACCAATTTATCACTTTCAACCTGGAAGCGCTGATAAATCTTTCGATCCGGGCTGAGGCTGTGTTCAGCGGCGTTGATACATGCTTCGACGACTGCCGTCTTAATCTGATTGATTGCCTCCGGTCGAAAATTAATCCGGCGCGCGATCTGCTCTGCCGTGTGCGCCGCAATCAGCTCAGTATCGTCGCCCATCGGAATAACCATCTCGTATTCATCCGCCGTGCTCGCCTCCTTCATCTGAATGTCAGCATGAACACGGGCTGTCAGGGCCTCAAGCTGGCGCCGGCTGGAACTATAGGCCTGGCGCTCGTTGAGCAGTTCGCAAGCCTCGGGCGCGAAGCCCTCCGGGGCTACCAACCAGAACTTTACCCGACCGAAGCCGCACTCGCGCGCCAGTCCGCTTAGCCGGTCCAGCCATTCAGCCGTCACCTCGCGACTTGCTTCCAGTTTCGAATCGACTTCAGCGGTCAGCCACACCACTTCGTGGCCGGGCGCGTAATCTGCCGCATCGAAGCCATGTCCGATGGCACAACGCTCCTCGTCACACTTGGCTCGGATGGCGGGAGCAAACGAGGCACAGCTGGCTGCGTGCGCCACCTGCGGTAAGCGCACCAGATCCGTCTCAGTTTCGAGACTGGTGTTCATTGCTTCATCGCTAACTCCCTTGTACGACGCACTAAAGCGCTCGTAGTGAAGCAGGCTGGCGGGAACACGCTGGCAATTGAACCGGGCAAGTAGATCGCGCAACCCCAACGCGGTCTCCTGCCGGTATTTTCTTTCCATGGTGCGTGGCGCTCGTTTCAGCGATTCAACTAAGGTATCGGCGACGACCAAAGCTCGTGTCTCGCCCGCGACCTCGATGCGATAGCGGGTCCGGAGATAGTCAGTCCAAACCGTTGCTGCTTCGCCCAGCTCGACAAAAGTCGTACTGGAATTAGCCAACTCGTGTATGTGCAGCCCGTGCATGATGCGTTGAAACTGATCCGACTCTACACCCAGACGTTTCTTCCAGGTCCACAGCGATGACTTGTGTCCTTCGCTCGCCGCAGTTTCATAAAGCACCCGCAGCAGCGACTTTCGCACGTTGGATTGGGGCACGATCTCTTCCAGCACGGAATTGAAATGACGGTTGATTAATCCGCCCATCAGCTCATCAACATACAGTCGCTGGCAATTCAGAAAACTGGTTAGCTCAGTATCGCGATCGCGCGCAGCCTGGACCAGCGCGGTGGTGAAAAAGGGGCTGGCATCCAATTGCTGAGAAATCAGATCGCACACTTCCTCGCTGATCTTGACGCGTTCGCGGCGAGCGATTTGGCCGATCAAAGCTCGCGCGTCTTCATCGTTCAGTCTTTCCAGCCGTATGGTTTCAACGGCTTCCAGTCCCTCGCTGGTACGATGAACCACGTCAAGCATTTGCCGGCGGAGCCCGCCAAGAGCAAACGGCGCATTCGAACGAAGAAAGACATCAGCTATCTCGGTACCGAGTGAAACCTGGCCGCCAAGTTGTTCCGCCAATTGCACGCAATCGATCATCGCAAAAATCTGCGTGGCGGCAGCCACCCGCTGCGGGGCGCCGAAGCAGAACCTTATAAGCGCGCGTTCGTCGGCTGTCTTGACCTCACGTTCGTACGACTCGACCAGTCGCTCAATCCATTCGTAGTCCGGTGGGGCGGCCAGCTCGACCAGATCGTTTAGAGTCAGCGGCGATTCGCAAAGGGCGGGATCGTTACGACGAAAGGCGACGCACTGGCGTATGAAGGTTTGGAAGAACTGTCTGGCGGCTTCTACCGCCGTGACATCGTTTCGCGTCAGCGCAAAATAGACCGGGACCACCTTGCCGCGCTGGTTAAAGAGTTCATCAAACGACTGGCGCAAAAGCTCCGATACGCCGGCGGGAGGGGCCAGCAGCAACAGCAATCCCCTGGCGCCAGGTCGCGACGCGTGCCGCACGATTTGTTGCAGCTCCGCCGCGCGGCCGATGAACTCGTCCGCTGACACTCTCCCAAGAATGCGACGCCTTTCCATGAATTAAGAATTACCGGACTCGCCGGCCTGCCTTTTCCTGGCCGGATCCTGATAAGCCACAATGCGATTCTTGCCGTGGCTCTTCGCATAATAGAGCGCGCGATCCGCCGCGCGAATGACCGTCGCCGGGGTATCGAGATATCTGGAGAATGAAGACAAACCGATGCTGGCTGTCACCGCACCCTGTGGCTGGCCCTTGCCATCCGGGTAAGGCGTACCATGAATCATTTGCCTGATGCGTTCGGCGATGACCGCGGCTTCGTCGAGCGCCGTTTGTGGCAGCAGGATGCAAAACTCTTCACCGCCATAACGTGACGCGACATCCGCGAGTCTCAGTGACGCTTTCAGGCAGTGTGCCGTCAGTTGCAGCGCGTGATCGCCGGCCTGGTGACCGTTGCGATCGTTGTAATGCTTGAAGTCGTCAATGTCGATCATCATGAAGCTCATCGGATAGCCATATCGCTTTGAACGACTGAGCTCTTCGTTGAGGCGCTCTTCCAGGTAGCGCCGGTTAAGCAATCCGGTGAGCGGATCAGTGATCGACATTAGTTGGAACTGCGTAGCTTTCTCCTGCCATTCGGCCCGATCGAGGGCCATTGCCATTTGCGGTGCGATGGACTCGATCAAACTCAGATCGATGGCGTCGTAAGTTCCCCCGCCGGCTTTGTCTGTCACGTTAAGCAGGCCTATCCTCCGATCTCCGAGTTTGATGGGAAAACTGATGAACGAATTGGTCTTGTAGCGACGCGCGGCCGGAGCCGGGGCTCTGCCGATTTCTTCGAGGTCGCGTACCACCAGCGGTTCGCCCTTGCTGATTACTGAGCCTGAGATTCCTTCGCCGATGTGAATGGTACCCACCTCGCTGAGCGCGTCGGGCATCCCGACTGTGGCCTTTACGGCTAACTCATTCGTTCCTTCATCGAAGGCCCACAAAGAACCGCGCTCGGCGCGCAGGAGCTTCGTCGATTGTTTAAGGATCGAGGCATAGGTTTTTTGCGGCTCTACTGAATCAATTTGCTGGGTGAAACTTTGCACCGAATCGGCAAAGCGCGTGCGACGTTCCAATTCGCCCCGCAGCCGCGATACTTCTACGTGCAGCTCCTCACGTTCAGGGACAGCCCGAGAATCCTTTTCGCTTGTTCCTTCGATTTCAACCGGCACCGCCGTTTTGTCTGCTTTCGCGCCTTCTGCTTTTGCGCCTTCTGCTTTTGCTGTTTCCGAAATGCGAATGGCCGCGTGATCAAGATCCTGTTCGCTGGCAAAGATGACGTTACTGAAAAGGTCGGTAGAAAGTAACTCGTGGAGATCACCCTCGCGGAAACGCTCCGCAGTGGCCCGGTAATCTGCGCTGGTCACGAAGGCCCGGCCGCCAATCACCGCCAGCTGATGTCGTTCATCCAGCTCGACCGGCATGGCGAAACACTGAAGTCCGGCGTGGCAACGGTAGTGGGTAATAGTGCCCGCACTCATTGCGCGCCCGTGGGCCTCGCCGCAATAGGGGTCACAGAGTCTTACGTGCTCGGCCGAGGATTGCAGCGCCTGGCAAATGGAATTGTTATTCGATATCACGAGGGCCGGTGGCTGAATCCCATCAACCAGAAGCATGGACAGACCAGAGCTGGCGGCGATTGAGTCCTGAATCTCCCGCCAACCGGCCGGCGCCCGTTCCGGTTGCTCCTGAATAATTTTCGGCGCAGGCACAGCAGGTTCTTCCATTGTGTCGGGTCTCACGTTTGTTGCGCCTGAAGGGTTGGAAAGTTGGGCCCGCAAAAGAAAAAACCGGCGCCACCTGAGTGTGCCTGCCTGGCGAGATCGGGGGATGAAGTAGCCACCTGCAATAGGTTGAGTGTAGTTTTACAAACTTTGTCCCACAATCGTCTTTGCTGCCAAAAACGCCAGGAAGCCGGATAATGTCGAGCGCGACAGTGTACCTTTATGCTAAACGACGAATAAGCGGGAGTTTTCACGCGGCATTGCCTTGCGCAGCCAGCCACAGGCCGGGGGCTTCTCCGGCAGGAACCTGGTCAATGTTGGGCTGTTCATCGCTGATCCGGATGCAGGCGGCAAAATGCTGTGGCTTAATCTCCACCAGCGGCGGCTCGACTTCGCGGCAGGCCTGAATCGCATAAGGACAGCGGGTGTGAAAACGGCAGCCGGACGGGGGGTTGATAGGCGAAGGCACATCACCCTGGAGAACGATGCGTCTGCGGGCGGCTTCAATCGCCGGATCCGGTACCGGAACGGCTGAGATTAGCGCCTTAGTGTACGGCATCAAAGGATCTGCGTACACGTTCTCAGCAGCGGCAACTTCGACGAGCTTGCCCAAATACATGACAGCGATTCGATCGGAGACGTGACGAATTGCGCGCAAGTCATGCGAGATAAAAAGGTACGTAAGACTCTTCTGCGCCTGAAGCTGCTTCAACAGATTCATTATCTGGGCCTGGATGGAAACATCGAGCGCGGAAATTGGTTCATCCGCGACGATGAAATCAGGATCAACCGCGAGCGCGCGGGCTATACCAATACGCTGCCGCTGTCCGCCGGAGAATTCATGTGGATATCGCTTTACGAAACGGCGACTAAGCCCAACAGTTTCCATTAATGCCTGCACTCGTTCGATTGCCGCTTTCCCTCGGGCCAGACGAAATGTTCGCAACGGCTCGCCCACGATCTGCGCGACGGTCATGCGGGGATTAAGTGACGCGTAAGGGTCCTGGAAAATGATTTGCAAATGCCGGCGCTGTTCGCGCATTGCCTTTGTCGACAGGTGGGCCAGATCCTGGTCCCGAAAAAACACCTGGCCCGATGTCGGTTCAGTCAAACGAAGAATGGCGCGGCCCAGTGTTGATTTGCCACAGCCTGATTCGCCGACAAGCCCAAGCGTCTCTCCGGGGTAGATGTTAAGCGTGACGCCATCAACGGCCTTGACGGCTCTCCTTGTCGCGCTGCCAATCACCTTGCGTGCGATTTGACGCCCCACTAGATAAGCCCCAATAGCACCGACAACTGTTCCCGCCACCCGAATGATGAGGGAAAGAAAATTCGCGGCCCCGCCAGTTCCTCCCACCACCATCTTCGCCAAATAGAAACCAGCGACACCGCCCAGAACCAGAGAAACTAAGCCGACCAAAAGGGTCATCAGGTACTTGCGGTCACCGGGATCGGGGCCGAGATCGAAATAGACCTTAAGGTCGCGAATGCTAATCAAAGGTTCGCGGCCATTGCCGGCTTCATGCGGCGCCGGTCTTTCGGGCGTTGTGGAGTACGAAGTCATATCATGCGTCACAGTTGCAACCGCGCGCGCCTGGTTCCCTGCTCTTGTTCATCGCAGGATCGATCGTAGACTTCCTTAGCAAAATGGCAGAGCGAATAATGCCCGGGCTTCAACTCGACGAATGGCGGAAACTCGCGCCGGCAGATATCTTCA
>JBDUCF010000247.1:0-4838 GCA_040003545.1 Pyrinomonadaceae bacterium
GGTAGTCTTTCTATTCAACTTTATTCTCTATCCTCGAAACCGTTCCCCCAAAGTCGTATAACTCTAATCAACCGCGAAGCGGTTGTGACCTCCAGCCCAGGGTTGCCGCCCGCGGCTACCCTGGGTATCGAATTCCCAAATCCGCCTCAACCCCGATGGGGTTCCGTCCTCTTCTCTTCGCCTTCGCCTCAGTCTGACCGGTAGAACCTTTTTCCAATCGCATTGATGGGAGCTTCTTTCAGTCTGTAATTGCCTTGTTCACAGAGACTGAAGTCTGGGCCGCGGCGCAGACGATGGCAAGAAGCGAAAAAAAGATCAGCGCGTTAATCGCGATGTGCAGTCCAAAGTCGAATAGACTATGCACGGCCACTCCCATGACTGTGATAGCGACGCCGCAGGCTCCCGAGCGATAAAGCGAGTCATGTGCGCGAATGGCAAGACGCAGTCTCTGAACCAACAAGATCAGAAACCAAACTCCTATTGCCGCTCCAATCAGGCCGCCGCTGGCAAGTAACTCCAGGTAATCGTTGTGCGCCTGTTGGGGAGTCATCTGTCCTGACGCGTCATGATACTGCGGTACCGCGGCCCAGTAGCCGCCCAGTCCCGCTCCCGCAATCTGATTCGCTTTGAACATCTGCCAGCTGGCCCGCCAAATATCTCGACGCCGCGCGCCTTCACGCGATGCGCTCGGCGTCTCTTGCAGCTCCGTAGAGGCGCCTTCGATGCTGCTCACGAGGGGATCGCCGCCTATCCAGATAACTCCAAGAACAACCGCTATCACCAAACTAAGCACCAGTGCGATCTGCAACGCGAGTACGCGCGCTGATCGCCGGACACGCCCAGGCTGTCCCTGCTTGGATGCGTCACTTCCCTTCCTGGTGCGACGCCGAATGAAAAGCACCAGCGTAAAAACCAACTGGCCCATCATCGCCAGCAGGCCGCCGCGAGAGTTTGAAAGCACCAGGGCAGTCCAGACCGCGAGCAGCGCCGCGACATACATCAAAACGCGTTCACGACGGACCCCCCTGGCAATAATCAGACCCAGCCCGAGCCCCAGGGCCATCTCCATGAGAAAGGCGAAGTGGTTCTTATTAATAAACTGAGCGTAGCCTTGTGCGAAAGGAAGAAGCGGAAGGAGAAAACCTTTCTGACGCTGCAGAGCCTGACGCAGTATGCCAAAGACAGCGCTGGCCACGCCGATTCCGATCACCACGTTGATTAGTATTTTCAACCGTTGCCGAGTAACTGCATAGCGCATGAGCAGGGCCCCGGCGATCGTGAGGGCGGCGAGCTTCAAAGCAAAGCGTCGTGACTCGTAAGGGTCCGCACTGATTGCTAACCAAACCTTGCCATGGCCGGCTGCGGAGACGTTTGCCGGCCAAAGGGCTAAGCTTTGCAATAAAGAGAAACCGA
This sequence comes from Pyrinomonadaceae bacterium, assembly GCA_040003545.1. GTDB lineage: Bacteria > Acidobacteriota > Blastocatellia > Pyrinomonadales > Pyrinomonadaceae > DASXRU01. The sequence continues at coordinate 1,414 of JBDUCF010000247.1, forward strand.
TCAGCGCGATGGCCGGATAAAGCAGCGGCAGTCCATTTATCCGCCATGACCCACTCAAATATCCCTCGATGACGAAGAGGATGCAGAGCGCGAACACAGCGCCCTCAAAAAGCGCTTCGGGCCATGGCTCAACTGTGCCATAGGGAACGGCGGTAAGCGCCATCAGCACCAGCAAGCCATAAAAAACCACGCGCCCGATAAGGCGCGTGGCGCTTGCGGTTGAATCCAGATCAGTACGCGCCAACTCATGAGCGCGCGGCCGTAAAAGGCTATCCACTAACTTTTCCCGCCGTCATAGAGAGCTCCGCTTCACGATTCAACCCCTCTTCTTTACAAGCGTCGAAGACGCGCTCGGCAGCGCTCGCCAGATCGCGCTGGAAGAAACTGCACAGGTAGTTGATGTCCAACTGAAGGTCGGCATTATCGAAGGCGCGGTAAAGATTTATGTAGCCCCAGACACTTCGCTCTGTTGCCAGCGGCAGACGAATTGTCCAGAAGCGCCCCGATCCCATTATCTCTTCCGCTGCCGCATCGTCGCGGGTCCAGGTCCAGTGAATTCGGCCGGCCTTCATCTCAGCTCCGCGCATGGAACGGCTTTTTGCTGATTGGGCCAGTGCTCGTTCATTGATTTCCGCCCGATCGTCACTGCCCAACTGTACGGTGGCATACGTGAATTCTCCGAAAGCGAGCAGCTCCAGAACGCCATCAAAAAGGTCACCGAGTGTCTTGGCGGCCAATAGTGTTCGGCAAGCACGACGCACGCGAATGTTATTCGCGGCGCGAATCCGCCGGTCGCCGAGGTTTCGTTTCATGCTGGCCTTGATTTCGTCGACTTCGTGGTAGCGCAAATGGCCTACGCCCATCACCAGCGCCGCACTGACGACGAAGAGTATCAGGCCAGTCGTGCTCTGGACGCTGCTGACGAAGAGCAGCGCCAGCATGCCGAACACGGCACAGACGGCATATAGCCCTAACGCTACCTGCCGCTGAGACCAGCCGCGGGCCAGCAACATGTGATGTATATGCTCGCGGTCGCCTTCAAAAATTGGTTTGCCGCTGATAAAGCGCCGGGCCATCGTGATGGATGTATCGACCACCGGGAGTCCGAACGCCATCACCGGAATTGTCACGGCGACGGCTGTGGAAGCTTTTTCGGATCCGGTCACTGATAGCGCGGCAAGCGTAAAGCCGATAAAAAGGGCGCCTGAGTCACCCAGAAAGATTGATGCCGGATTGAAGTTGTATCGCAAAAAGCCGACCAGCGATCCGGTAAGCGCCAGGGCCACCAGGGTAACAATCGGATGGCCGAACAGAAGTGAAACAATAAAAATCACCAGCGAAGCAAAGAGAGCAGCGCCCGCTGCAAGTCCGTCAACGCCATCGATCAGGTTAAAAGCATTACTGATTGCCACAACCCAGAAGACAGTAATGGCAAACCCGAAGACAGGCTTTAGCGTGACGAGGCCTGCGAAAGGTATCGAGAGCGCTACAATCCGGCCGCCCATCGCGTACAGCAATGCGCCCGCGACGCCCAGTCCGATGAATTTCACCACGGCATTTGCGCCGCGGAGATCGTCGTAGATTCCGAGTAGCAATACCAAAGTGGCGGGCACCAGAGTTATCAAGAACCTGGAGTTGTCGGGCCTGATGGTTTCAGTGAGCAGATTGTGGAGAAACGGCAACGCGCTCAATCCCAGCAGGACCGAAACAAAGATCGCGATACCGCCGAGTCGCGGGATAGCGCGCAGGTGCAGGCGCCGGTCGTCGCGAGGCTCATCAACCAGCCGGTACCGTTCACAGAACCGGCGCAGCAGCGGCGTTAGGACCAGCGACGAAAACGTCGCAATCACAAAGATGGCAATGTAGGTTTTCAGAGGGCGCTCCTCCGTTGGGTCTGGCTAAGAGTCATGGGAACCATCAATAATTCCAACTAATAGACGCCCTCCCTTACGGTCGGGCTACTGCCTCGCTCCGCGATCTCCCCACCCCTATCGATTTCTTTGGTCGCATTTGATTCTATGACGTCAATCAAGCGAGGCATCAGGACCTCGCGGGAAAACTTAGCGGATATCGAATCAAAGGCAGCCCTGGGGTCGTCGCGTCTGACATTACCCTTATCAGCACTGTCCAGAATGATTCTCATGATGGCATTCACATCACCGTGTCGAGCCACAAAGCCCGCCAACTGATCGCCAGGATGGGAAAGAAGGTCGGTTATGTGACTTTGGTCCGGGCCAATATATAGAAAGGGACTGCCGATCGCGATGATGTTATAGATTTTGCACGGATGGAGAATCCCCGCGAAAGCATTTCCCATCACTACCAAATGGAGGTCTGCGGCTGATAAAGAGGCTGACAAGTCTTGCCGCGGCTGATAAAGCAGGCAGAGAATATTTTGTAGCTCATGAACCTGGGCGAAACGTCTGACTTTATCCTGTTCGCTGCCGCCGCCCACAAAACAAAATGCGATGTCTTCTCTTCCGCGGAGTCCTGCGGCCGCTTCGAGCACCGAGTCCAGTGGATGGCAGGGACTATGATTACCGGAGTACATCACTACGTATTTGCCGCTCAGGCCATGGCGCGTGCGAAATGAATTCCTCCCCTGCTCGTCATAGCGCACACCTTCATCCTGAGATCCCTGATGTGACTGGCCATGTGACTGATCGTGGGCTTGATTGTGGGACCAGGGCGCGATGATCGAAATCTTAGCTTCCGAAACTCCCTTATCGAGCACGCGCCGCTTCATGAAGCGATCGAGCACGACAATCCTGGAGGAGTGTTGCATGCTGCTGCGTAGAAACCACTCCAGGGCGCGGGCCGCGAAGGAGTTCTTCTTCAGCCAGCCGGCGGCAATTGCTTCGTCAGGATTGAGGTCCATCACCCAAAACACCAGCCGCCCACCTTTTAGGCGTACGAACATCGCGGCCAGCCATGAAATCAAAGGGGGCGAAGTCAGCGCGATGACGACATCGAACCGCGGCAGTAGCGCCAGCCGGAGTACACAGGAAACAAAGAAGCTGCTGAAGTCCAGAGCCCGGCGCGCGCGCCCATTCTTTCCCAGGCCCAGGGTCGAAAGGCGGATGATCCGGATGCCACGCCAGATTTCTCGTTTAGCAAATCGCAATTTGGGGTTGTCGTAGCCGCGTCTGCCGGCGACAACCGTGACGTTGTGTCCTCGCTCGACGAGCCCTGTGGCCAGGTCCGTCAGGTATTGTGCCGTTGACACAACGTCAGGACGAAAACACTGATTGAGCAGGAGAATATTCACGGGCTGTTTCGCGGATCGGTTAGCTAAGAGTTTGCGAAAAGAACGCCGGAAAGCATCTTCTGGGAACACTTGCAGTCAGGAAGGGGGCATGCCCCCGCTGTCTGGTTGCCACTCTGTCACTTCTCAAATTCAAAGCTAAGTTTATCAAGCAGCGGGG
>JBDUCF010000016.1:0-16369 GCA_040003545.1 Pyrinomonadaceae bacterium
TTAACCCTGCCACTCGAACCCAGGTGGTTGGGATCTTCAATAAGGCGACTAAGGACCTGGCGAAGCACGCCGTTGAAGTTGCGCATGCAACTTTTCAGACCTGGCGTTACACGCGACCGGAACAGCGCGCCGACTTGCTATTCCGGGTCGCGGCGCTGTTGCGCGAGCGGAAGCACGAGATGTCCGCCTGGATGATCCATGAAGTGGCAAAGACATGGGCCGAGGCCGATGGTGATACGGCGGAAGCGATCGACTTCTGCGAGTTTTATGCCCGCGAAATGCTGCGTTACGCCGCCGGCCAGCCTTTGACAAAGATTGACGGCGAAGAAAACCGGCTTGATTACATTCCGCTGGGCGTCGGTTGCGTAATTCCGCCCTGGAACTTTCCTTTGGCAATCATGGCCGGCATGACTGCGGCGGCAGTTGTTACCGGAAACACCGTAGTGCTAAAGCCTTCGTCGGACTCACCAACTATCGCCTACAAGTTTTTTGAGTTACTGGAAGAGGCAGGCATGCCCGCCGGTGTCGTTAACTTCATGCCCGGGTCGGGCGCGGAAGTGGGTGACGAGGTGGTGGACCATCCGCTGACTCGCTTCATCGCGTTTACGGGTTCGAAAGAGATTGGCCTGCGCATCAACGAGCGCGCCGCCAAAGTGCAAAAAGGGCAAATGTGGCTCAAGCGCGTCGTCGCCGAAATGGGTGGTAAGGACGCGATCATCGTTGATGCCGACACGAACCTCGATGAAGCGGCAACGGGCGTGGTGCAATCTGCTTTTGGTTTTCAGGGTCAAAAGTGTTCGGCCTGCTCGCGGGCGATCATCCATTCAGATGTCTACGAGCCGATGTTGGAAAAGATTGTGGCGCGTACGGAGAAGATCAAGTCCGGCGACCCGAGTGATCTTTCTACCACGATGAGCGCGGTAATTAATCAGAAAGCATTCAAGACGATCAACGATTATATCGAGAAGGGCAAAGCTGAAGGTGGCCGCGTTGTGACCGGCGGCGGCGCTGATGGCGAGCGGGGGTTCTTCGTAGAGCCGACGGTCATAGCCGATGTGAAGCCCGGGGACACCATCGAGCAGGAAGAAATCTTCGGTCCGGTGCTGGCTGTGATTCGTGCCGAGAGTTTCGATGATGCGCTGAAGATTGCCAACGACACGCAGTATGGTTTGACCGGCGCTGTTTACACCGATGATCCGGCTAAGCTTGAACGGGCCCGCCAGGAGTTCCATGTCGGTAATCTCTATTTGAATCGCAAATGCACCGGCGCCTTCGTCGGCGTGCATCCGTTTGGCGGCTTCAATATGTCGGGGACGGATTCGAAGGCCGGCGGGCGTGACTATCTTTTACTGTTCATGCAGGCCAAGGTCTCGGCGACAAAGATTGGCGCGTCGGCGGAAACGATGGTGGAAAAGCGCGCCGCGATTTGAACTCCGTGGGAAGCCCATAGCGGCTGCGCCGCCGCACAGTGCGGAAAGGCTCGCCTTTCCGCGAAGCGTTGGACATTGACAGAGGCTACGCCTCGGCCAGGAGGCGCAGCCTCCTTTCATCTGTAGCTACTTTGCCGTTAAGGCAAAGCCTTCCGCACTGTGCGGGCGGCAAAGTCGCACTAAGCTATGCGCATTGTTTTCATGGGCACTCCAGCATCCGCCGTTCCTTCGTTGCGGCGGTGCCTGGACGACGGCCACGAAGTCGTTGCTGTTTGGACGCAACCAGATCGTGTGGCCGGTCGCGGTCAAGAGAGCGTGAAGGAACTGCCCGTCAAACAATTCGCTCTTGATCATCAGCTCGAGGTCGAGCAGCCCAAGAAGCTCAGAATCGAACAAGCCCGGGACTTGCTTGCCTCGTACGAGGCGGACGTGGCAGTAGTGGTCGCCTACGGCCGCCTTCTACCTCCAGAATTCCTGCGCGCGCCGCGTCTGGGTTGCATCAATGTCCACTTCTCTTTACTCCCAAAGTATCGCGGTGCAGCGCCTGTCAACTGGGCCATCGTGAACGGAGAAGAGAAGACCGGCGTCACGACGATGTTCATCGAAAAGGAGCTTGATTCGGGTCCGATCCTCTTGCAACGCGAAACTCAGATCGGTGCAGAAGAGACTGCGCCTCAATTGATAGCGAGGCTGGCCGACATGGGAGCCGATCTGCTTTCGGAAACTCTTAGCCAGTTGAACGCGATTACTCCACGGACTCAGCATAGCGAAGAAGCGACGCTCGCTCCTTTACTGAGAAAAGAGGACGGACTGATTGATTGGTCAATGGATGCGTTTGCCATCGAACGCCGCGTGCGCGGCTTTCAACCCTGGCCGAACGCGTACACGTTTTCCAACTCGCGACGCCTGATTGTCTGGCGAGCTGCCGCTGAAAACCTTGAAGGGATATCCGAAGCTGAGTCGCAGGGTAACGCAAAGCTTCCGAGCACCATCATCGCAGCTACCGCCGGCGATCTCGTGTTGGCCTGTGGGCATCAGACTGTGCTTCATTTGCTGGAAGTGCAGCCGGAGGGCGCGCGTCGTATGACCGGCGCTGAATTTCTCAACGGGGCACGCCTAAAGCCAGGCAAGAAGATGGAATGAAAACTCAGCCGGCTCGCAAACCTCGCCCGGGTCACACTTCACGCGCCGCAACAACAGTCTCGCCGGCGCGACTAGCCGCCTTCGATATTCTGCGCCGAGTGGAAAACGAAGGCGCGTTCGCTTCAACTTTGCTGGCAACGCTCGATGATGCCATGCGTATTGACGATCGGGCGCTGTGTCAGGAGCTGGTGCTGGGCGTACTTCGCCGCCGGTTATGGCTCGACCGTGTTATCGAATATTTTTCCGGCCGAAGCATCGAGAGTTTGGACATGCCAGTTCTCCTGGCACTGCGCCTTGGTCTTTACCAGCTTCGATGCTTATCAAGAGTGCCGGCCTCCGCAGCCGTGAACGAGTCAGTAAATCTCATGCATGTGGCGCGTGTTCGTTCCGCGGCGAGCTTCGTGAATGCCGTGCTCCGCCGCGCCACGCGCGAGCCCGATTACGATCCGGCAGCCAACATCGGCGATCCCATTCAGCGAATCGTCATTGAAACTTCGCATCCGGTCTGGTTAATCGAGAGATGGGCGCGCCTCCTCGGCATAGCGGAGACAGAAAGTTTTGCCCGCGCCAATAACGAGCGGTCGCCGGTGGCCTTTCGCCTTACTGCCAGAGCGGTAAAGAGCGAACGAGTTCTTGTCGAGTTGCGCGAGGCCGGAGCGGCGCTCGAACCGTCGCAACTCGTACCAGAAGCCTGGCGGATCAAAGGGGCCGGCGAAGTTCTGCAGAAACTCTCCGGGCAAGGTCTGATCTATGTGCAAGACGAAGCTTCGCAGCTGGTGGCTCATGCTTTGGGGGCGCAAGCCGGCGAAAGAGTTATCGACGTTTGTGCTGCGCCAGGCAGCAAGACGACGCACATTGCGGCCTTGACGCCGCAACTAATGATCGTCGCCGGAGACTTGCACCAACATCGGCTTCAGACTTTGCGGCGGCTCGCCAGTTCGCAGGGCGCAACCGCAATCCACCTTGTGACCCAGGACGCCGCTCATGGTTTGCCTTTCGCCGATGGCTCATTCGATCGTGTCCTGGTTGATGCCCCCTGCACTGGAACGGGCACGCTGCGGCACAACCCGGAAATCCGCTGGCGCATCACAGCCGAGGACATAATCGAGCTGGCGGCCCGGCAAAAGTTGATTCTTTTCAACGCGGCAAGGCTGGTTCGCCGAGGTGGTTGCCTGGTGTACTCGAGCTGTTCAGTCGAACCTGAAGAGAACGAGAGCGTGGTGCAGGCGTTCCTGGAAGAGAACTCCGGTTTTGAGCCACTCAGGCTTCAGTGGCGGAAGCCCGACTACGCGGCAGATCTGAACGCTCCTCTCCCGACCTCCGCAGGGGCAGTTCGCACATGGCCGCACAAGCATGATGTTGACGGCTTTTTCATCGCGGCGTTCACAAAAGTTTGAGTTGAGGTTGCTTGCGGCTGGTTATCGGCGAATGCTAGACTTCGCCGCTTGGTACGGAAGTCGCTATGTGGGCGCAATGACAGGCGCGGAGGGCTTTTGACAGTTAAGGAACGCGCGGTATCGGTGGTGGGGCAGGGAGCGATTCTGGTAGCTATTGCCGTCGCCTTCTTCCTGGGCCTTCTGGGTACGATCTATCTCTCTTTGCGCAGTCCGGAGGTGAAGGTCCCGGACATTGTGGGCAAAGACAGGACGACCGCGGAATCGACCATTAGTAACGCCGGTCTGAATTTTCGCGTGAGGGCGACCCGGCCCATTGGCAGTTCACATCCCGACACCGTGCTGCTGCAATTGCCCGGCGCTGGAGAAATGGTTAAGGCAGGCCAGACCGTGGCAGTGGATATCAGTCGCGCGGCGAAAGAAGGAGAGGCCGTCACCTCCGGCGCAGCGGCACCTACTCCCGAGAAGCCCGCCGATAACGAGAACAAGACCACCTCAGATAACTTGAATGACAACAAACCTAAGAAACCCAAAACCGCGAACAAGAACGCGAATGGCAATGCAAACGGTAACGCCAACGCCAATCGCCCCGGCGCTAACGGAAACCGAAACGCCAACTTAAGAGTTGTTAACAACAACACTCAGAACCGCAGTGCGGGTCAAGGATCAAATGCAAACGCCAGAGTGAATGCAAATCGAGGCGTGGATTCAAACAACCAACGTCCGCCGGGAGCGCGGCCATCGCCTGTTAGCCGGCCGACTCCTTAGCAAACCTTCATCGGTAGCGGCACAGACTTCAGTCTGTGAACCCCGAGGATTTGAAATCACAGACTGAAGTCTGTGCCACCTGAATGATAGAAATTGCTCCTTCAATTCTTTCCGCTGACTTCTCGCGCCTCGGCAGCGAAATCGAGTCCGTTGAGCGGGGCGGCGCCACCATCATTCATGTCGATGTGATGGATGGTCATTTCGTCCCAAACATAACAGTCGGTCTGCCAGTGGTAAAAGCAGTCTCGCGGGCAACGCGGCTGGCGGTTGACGCGCACTTGATGATTAGCGAGCCTGGCCGTTACGCCGAAGAGTTTGTTAAAGCGGGCGCGCAAATGGTTTCCATCCATGTCGAAGCCGACGCGCATCTTCACCGCACCCTGACATCGATTAGGGCCGCCGGCGCACTAGCGGGCATCGCGATTAATCCCGCGACGCCACTGGGCGCGCTCGACGATGCGATCGGTTTTGCCGATTACATTCTGGTAATGTCGGTTAATCCGGGATTTGGGGGACAGCAGTTCATACCCGCCTGCCTGGACAAATTGCGGCGATTGCGAACAATGATTGGTGACCGCGGACTGAATACGCGCATCGAAGTGGACGGTGGGATCGATTTGGCTAACATAGGAGAGATTGCGGCTGCCGGCGCCGAAATCATTGTCTCCGGCACGGGTGTCTTTGGAGCGCCTGACCGGACGGAGGCGGTGCGCGGGCTTCGCGAAGCGACGATTCAATGGGTATAAGCATAAACTTATCGACTGGCGGAACGCCGGCACTGACAGCCCGGAGTGTTCGACCTGTTTTGTTTGGAGGTTTCATTATGAAGTGTCGCACTTTGATTTCGCTGATCGCCGGTTTGGTCTTGTGTGCCTGTTTGTCCAGCGCCGTCCTGGCGCAGGCCGGCGGTCGCAGCCAGACCGATTTGTCCGCAGTGCAACGGCTCGAGATCATGCGCTCAAAACTTGAGAGTATGCGGCGGTCACTGGATAACGCCATCGCGTCGATGAATGCGCGAGATGGTGGAGACCCGAAAGCGAAACCGTCCGCCGACGATCCCAGAGAGCGATTGCGAGGTCTGGACAAGGAAGTGGGTTCGGTGCTGGGCGACGTAAATGATCTGCGCGGTAAGGCGGATCGCTCGGACAAGTTCGATGTCCATCAACTGGAAGGACTCGAAACCTCAGTAGCGGATTTGAACACGCGCGCTCAGGCGGGGCTGCAGTCGACAGTGAGTGAACGAACCGCCAGCCCGGTCACAGTGTCTTCTTCCCCACCAACCAGGAAAAAGAAAGGCCGCCTGTTTGGACTTTTGGGAAGAGGCGGAGATGACAAATACGCGGAGCTGACGGGCACGGTTGCCCCTGGTCGAGATCGTGTGCTGTTCGAAGAAGCTGCCAAGCAGGTGCGCAAAGGCAGTCACGACACCGGGCGTTTGCTCTTCAATACGATTATCACAACATATCCCGATTCCCCGTATCTACCCCTGGCGAAACTTGCCATCGCCGACTCTTTTTATCTCGAAGGGACAACCAGCTCCTTAATACAAGCGGCGCAGGCATATCAGGACTGGCTAACGTTTTTCCCGACTGACCCGCTGGCAGACGATGCCATGCTGAAAGTGGCCGAGTCGGAAATGAGGCAAATGGGTTTGTCCGATCGCGACATTACCCATGCCCGCAAAGCTGAGCAGCGTTTGAAGGCGCTGTTGCAGCAGTTTCCCAATACGCCACTGCGAACGCAGGTCGAGGCTCGACTGCGTGAGGCGCAGGAGAGTCTGGCCATGCACAATCTGCAAATTGCCCGCTTCTACTACGACGCGCGCTACGCTCACAAGAAGGGCGGGCTGAAGGGAGCGCAGTCACGGTTACAGGAGATCATTGAAAAGTATCCGTACTTCTGTTTGTTGGACGAGGTGATCTTCCGGTACGGCATCACCTATCAACAAGAGGAAGAACCTGACGAGGCGGCAAAGTACTTTCAGCAGATCGTGCGCGATTATCCCAACAGCGAATATGCGGATAAAGCCCGCGAACAACTGAATGTGATTGGCGCGCCCATTCCCGATCCGGATCCGATTAAGAAGAACTTACCTGAGTGCCCGCAACTGAGTTTCACCCAGAACCTTCTGCAGCAGGTCACGGGCAGCGCAAACGTCACCGTCAGCAAAGATGGCATTCTTATAAGCAGGGACGAGAAGGGAAGCGATCTGATGGACAAAGCTATTCGCAACAATGGGCAACTTCCCTCTAACGAAACTCCGCTGGCGCCCGTGCAGCGTACGGCTCCGGCCCGTATCCTTGCACCCGCGCCTGTGGTGCCGCAACCCGGTACCAATCGGCCTCGCACAACGACGCCGCCGGACGCAACCAAACCAGCGCCTGTTCCGGGCTCAACACCTAAACCGTAGATGTGACAAGCCAGGGCCAAATACCAGAAAGTACACAGAGCGAGCTGCGACGTCGCCATCGCGCCACCGTGATGGTCGTCGCGGCTTTTTTCGTTCTAACTCTGGTTCTCATCGCAATCGCCTTTCTGGCCATGAATAAAATTGCCCGTCCCGGTGACCAAAGGCTTTCCCTGCCGCTGTGGATTGCGATTCTCTTTTTTGGGTTTGGCGCCTTCGCATTGCGGCGCACAAAATTCGCAGCCATGCGTCTGCAGGACATTGCGGCCCTGCGAGGCATATCAGGATTGCTTCAGACACTACAGGGCACGACGATTCAAGTTGCTTGTTTGGCGGGCGCGATTTCCCTAATGGGTTTTGTCATAGCCATGCGCTCGGTTAACGAGTACGACATGTTACGCGCCGGTGGGGTCGCAATAATCGTACTGATTTACAGCTATCCGTTTCGCAGTGCCTGGGAACGCGTGGTGCACGGAATTACACGTGCAGGTGACGCTAATGATGCGCAGTCGAAAGGAACAACTGGGTGAAGCTGATCCTGCTGGTTTCATTGATCCTGTTATTCTCCGGAAGCCCGTTCGCCTCTACTACCTCTACTACCTCGACGACCTGGACTACTTGGCCCAGCTCAATCGGTAGAGCGGCGCAGACGCAACAGCCGCTCGCGGTTGGGTCTGTGGCCGGCCGCCGGCAAGTGGCGATCAGAGCTTCGGAGCTTTCCAGCTCGGACCCTATGCCTTTCCCTCAGCAGCAGCCAACGCCATCAGCCTCCGGGCAGCGCGCCCAGGCTTACGCGAAATTGCTTGAGGGCCAGCGGCAACTTTCCCAATCAAGAGGCAGAGCTAATGAGGTTATAGGTCCGGCACGCGAGGCCTTTCAGGAGGCAGCCAAACTGGATCCTACGCTCGCCGAAGCGCATACGGCGTTGGCTGAGATTGCTTTTTACTACGCACCGCAGGACTTTGATGCCGCGACGGTCGAAGGCGCCAACGCTACCAAACTCGATCCCGACAATTTTGGCGCTCACCAGATACTGTCAAGACTGTACACAATTAAAAGTGGCTTGCACGAAGGCACGTTGGATAAGACCTTTGTCGACCTCGCAATCAAGGAGTTGAAAGAAGTAGCGCGGCTGGACAAGAACAATGCGGAAAGCTGGGCTTTCCTGGGCGAGTTCTATCAGGGCACTGTACGCACGGAAGCAGCGTTGGACGCATGGGCGCACTGGGCGGCGGCGCCACCACCGACTGACACGCGCTTCTTTCAATACATAACGAGCCGCGAACTTTCACCGGATGCCGCCAACGCGCGTTTGAGCGAAGGTCTACTGAAGGCCGGCCGGCCAACTGAAGCGTTGGCAGCGATACGGCGGGCGATCGCGCTGAATCCCGGGAACAGGGATTACCTTTTACTCCTCTATGAAGCCTTCGAAGCCGGTGGCAGCAAGGATAGCGCCGCGATTGCCGATCTTCAGCGCGCGGTAGCGGCCGAGCCGACGGACATGACAGCACTGCGACTGCTGGCACGAGCGGAAACCCGCGCCGGCCGGGTTGACGAAGCAGTGGCGTTGTTGCGCGCTCGCCTAAAAGGTTCGCTGGTAGACTTCAACCTACACCTCATGATCTCTTACCTTTATGCGCAGGCGGGACGCGGGCGTGAAGCGGTAGAAGCCGCGCGCAAAGCGCTGGAACTCGCCCCTCCTGACCGTCCGGAGATGACGACGCCGGCGCTCCTTGTGCTTTCTTCCGCCCAGGAGGGAGCCGGCGATATAGAAGGAGCGGAAGAGTCGCTGCGCCGAATTCTCGCGAAAGAACCCGAGAATGCCACCGCACTCAATAATCTCGGTTACTTCCTGACTCAGCGAAAAGAGAGACTGGCAGAAGCACTCGAAATGATTCAGCGCGCGGTCAAGGCCGAGCCTGACAATGCATCTTTTCTCGATAGTCTTGGCTGGGTCTATTTCAAACTCGGCCAGCTCAAAGAGGCGGAAATGAATCTGGGCGAAGCCGCACGGCGCGATACGACCTCAGCAACCATTCAGGAGCATTTGGGTGAGCTCTACCAGGCGCGCAGCGAGCCGACTAAGGCGCGCGCAGCCTGGGAGAAGGCGCTAACGCTTTCTATCGAGCCGTCACAAACGGCCCGGCTGAGAGCTAAACTGAAGTCCAAGGCAAATTAGAACTGTCGCTCATCAGCCTGGTTAATACAGAAATCCCACCCTTTTCGTGCCTGACGTCATAAACATCCCAGCGTTTGCCAAGATCAACTGGATGTTGCACGTCAATGGGCGCCGGCCTGATGGGTATCATCAGATCGAAACCGTCTTACAAACCGTTACGCTTCATGACAGTATAAGTTTTTGGAGTTCTCCGGATCCTGATATCACATTCTCCTGCGATGATCCCGAGTTGCCGGCCGATCGGTCGAATCTGGTCACTCGTGCCGCGCACGCTTTGAAGGCGCGTTACTCAATAAAGAGCGGGGCCGGAATACGTCTGGAGAAAAGGATTCCAGTTGGTAGCGGACTGGGCGGAGGATCTTCGGATGCTGCCGTCGCGCTGATCGGTCTAAGCCATCTGTGGAATCTGAAATTGCACCGGGATGAACTGGTCGAAACTGCCGCCCAATTAGGTGCCGACGTCCCCTTCTTCCTGTTTGGCGGAACAGCGCTGGGCCTGGGCACCGGCACCGAGATATCGCGCTTGCCGGACGCGCCGGATCAACGCCTGCTCGTGCTGATGCCCAATACAAAAGTATCAACGAAAACGGCGTACGATTCGCTAAACGCGCCTGCCTTGACAACGGTTACCGGCGACACTATTCTTTCAAGTTCTCGTGAAGCCGCTGATTTTGATCTTTTATATCCGTCCGGCCTGCAAAATGACTTTGAATCGGTGGTGTTTCGCTCCAGTCCGGAGGTCGAAAGGGCCAGGGATGCTTTACTGGGGCAAGGCGCTTCGCGGGCACTGTTAGCGGGAAGCGGAGCGAGTGTTTTTGGAGTTTTTGAAAACAGAGAAGCGCAGCAGCGCGCCATTGCGGGATTGAAGATGGAGGCGGGTTGGCGCCTTTTTCCTTGTAAGACGGTGGGGCGTGAACGCTACGCTGAAGCAATGGACGCCCGGTAGGACGGACATTCCTGTCTGTCGCTGATCGGCGGGAATACGGAATTGACTTTGGGGCGTCGCCAAGTGGTAAGGCACCGGTCTTTGGATCCGGCATTCGTAGGTTCGAATCCTTCCGCCCCAGCCAGATGCAGTAGCACAGATTTCAGTCGGTGGATTTTGAGGATCTTGACAACGAAATGCACAGACTGAAATCTGTGCTACTGAAACATGGGTACGACGGGCGGCATCAAGATCTTCTCCGGTAACGCAAATCGCGCGCTTGCAGAAGAGATATGCCACGAGCTCAGCTGCGATCCCGGCCGCGCTACGGCCGAGCGGTTCTCTGACGGGGAATTCAATTTCCAGATCGAAGAGAACGTTCGTGGCGGGGACGTATTCATCGTGCAGCCCACTTGTCCGCCGACGGACTCGAATCTGATGGAGCTGCTGGTGATGCTCGACGCGTTTCGTCGCTCGTCAGCGGAACGCGTTACGGCGGTCATCCCGTATTACGGTTATGCCCGCTCCGACAAAAAAGATCGGCCGCGCGTTCCCATCTCGGCAAAGCTGGTGGCGAATCTGCTGACCACGGCCGGCGCTCAGCGGGTCCTGACGATGGACTTGCACGCGGCGCAGATCCAGGGGTTCTTTGATATTCCGGTGGACCATCTTTATTCGGCGCCGGTGATGATAGGCTACTATCAGAAGAACCTGCTGCCGAACCTGACCGTCGTGGCGCCGGACACCGGAGGAGCCGAACGAGCGCGCGCGTATGCGAAGCGGCTCGATGCCGACCTGGCTCTCTGCGATAAGAGACGGGAAAAAGCGAACGTCGCGGAAGTGATGAACGTCGTCGGCGATGTGGACGGGCGCAGTTGTTTGATAGTGGATGACATGTGCGACACCGGCGGGTCTTTGACCAAGGTTTCCCGGGCGCTGAAAGACGCCGGGGCCAGCCGCATTCACGCATGTTTCACGCATGCGGTACTATCGGGGGAAGCGATAGAGCATCTTGAGGAGTCGGATATAGAGCAAATCGTGATCACCAACACCATTCCGTTGCACGATCACGCTTGCGATTCAAAGAAGATCAAGGTACTAAGTATCGCGCCACTTTTGGCGAAAGCGATCAAGTCGATCCATGAAGAGACCAGCGTCTCTTCGCTCTTCGTATAGGACAGACTTTCCCGTCTGTCACCGGTAAAGCCGGTAAGGTACGAAGGGCAAACACTGATGGCTGAGAAAACCATCAGCGATCGGTTCCAGGTTAAGAGTTCAACCTTCAGGTTGCAGCAATCTAAAGCTTGAACTCTGGACTCGAGGATCGATCGCTGAACGTTTTAGCAAAGGGCGAATTATGGCAGACAAAAAAGAGATTACGGTGCGCGCTACCTTGCGCGAAGGCCGCGGTAAAAACGACGCGCGTAGAACGCGACGCGAAGGGCAAGTGCCGGTGACCGTGTATGGTGGCGAGGGGGGAACCGTTGCAGCCATGGCGCCATTAAAGGAGCTGGCCGCGATCCTGCGCTCTGATACGGGCCGGAATACCATATTCACCCTCGACGTGGACGGCATTGGCCCCAGCGAAGTCATGTTTCACGCTCGTCAGATCGATCCGATTCGCGGACGACTGATCCATGCCGATTTCAGACGGCTGGTGAGCGGCGAGAAGATTGAGGTTACCGTGCCGTTGCATCTGGTGGGCGAGCCGATCGGCGTGCGCGAGCAACAGGGAGTCCTCGAACAGATCGTTCGCGCCATAGAGATTCGCTGCGATCCTCGCGACATACCCGAATCGATCGATATCGATGTCTCGAACCTGGCAGTTCACGATGTGCTCCATATATCGGACATCCCCGCCAATGAAAAGATTGAAGTGCTGGCGTCGCCGGAAACCGTTATTGCGACGGTCGGCTTCGTGAAGGAAGAGGTAGTTGAGGCGCCGGTCGCCGAAGAGGAAGCATCCGCCGAGCCCGAGCTGATTGGCAAGGGCAAGAAGGAAGACGAAGAAGCGGCGGAGCCGGAGAAGGAAAAAGAAAAAGGGAAGAAGGAATAAACATTGCCGATTGCCGATTGCCAATTGCCGATTGGGAACTTGCCAATACCGAATTAAACATTTTGTCGCCATAGAGGAATTGCCTGGCCACTTCGACGCTTGGAGACAAATTGGCAATTGGCAGTCGGCCATTGGCAATGAATCAATTGGCAATCGGAAATCGGCAATTGGCAATGATCCAATCGGCAATGCGCATCGTTGTTGGCCTGGGCAATCCGGGGGCGCAGTACGAGTGGTCGCGCCATAACCTTGGCTTTATGCTCATTGACAGGATTGCAGAAGATGCGGCCGCGTCCGTGAAACGCAGCGAGTGCCGCGCCCTGGTAGGTAGCGCTCAGTTGCAGGGCGAAAAGGTTTTGCTGGTTAAGCCGCAGACTTACATGAACCTCAGTGGAGAAGCAATCGCCTGCCTGAAGAGGAAGCATCAGGCCCCTGGCGACGAAGGTGGGTTGATAGTAATCAGTGATGACCTGGCGCTGCCTTTCGGAACCATACGCATCCGCGCGCGAGGTAGCTCCGGCGGCCATAATGGGTTGAAGTCGGTAATTGCATCCCTCAACACGGAGGAATTCATCCGGCTCAGAATCGGTATACAGCCGGAACATGAAGTCAGCGATGCAAAGGGTTTCGTGCTGAGTGAGTTTTCCAGAAGTCAGAGGCCGCAGGTGGCGGAAGTGTTGCAGCGCAGTGCTGAGGCCCTGCAGGTGGTTTTGAGAGACGGTGTCGAGAAGGCAATGTCGTTGTACAACTAGTGATCGTGGGTAGTAGATCGCTAATCCAGAGGAGGCAGTTTTGGCAGCAAATAGAGTTTACGAAGTAATGTTCATCATCGATGCGGATGCCGCGGATGATGAGGTGTCACAATTGAGCGAAAGCTATCAGCGCATCGTCACTGATCAGGGTGGCGCAATTGTGAAAGCCGAAATCATGGGCAAACGTAAGTTGGCTTATCCGATTGGCCGCAAGAATGAAGGCACCTATGTGCTGCTGGAAATCACGGGATCGGGCCGCGAGATTGCCGAGCTTGAACGCCGCATGCGGGTGAGTGACCGGATAATTCGCTATATCACCGTCAGGGTTGACGAGGATCGCCGCCGGGCAGAGAAGTTCCAGGCAAAGCGTGCCCGCAAAGCGGCCAAGCGTCCTTCCGGACAGCGAACAGCGGTGAAAGAGCCTGCGGCCGTGCCGGAAGCTGCTTTCGAAGAGAGTTATTGACCTCAGCGGCGGGAAATCCCCCCGCGCCATCCGGGCAGGGGTGCAAGCGGCGCCGGGCATTTGCAATTTCGCGAAGAGTAGTTCGGCGCTAAAGATAAAGAAGGATAGAGGAAAGTATGTCTAGCAACTACGATGATCGGGACAGTCGCTTTGATAGTCGATTTGAACGCGACTATGACGGAGACTCGCGCGGTGGGCGCGGTATGGGTGGTCGCGGCGGCGGCGGTCGCCGCATGCACCGTCGGAAAATCTGCCGCTTCTGCATTGAGAAGACGGATCTGATCGACTTCAAAGATGTGAAGCTTTTGCAGAACTATATTCCGGAGCGTGGCAAGATTGTGCCACGACGGATTTCCGGTTCGTGCGCCACGCACCAGCGCATGCTGGCGGAGGCTATCAAGCGCGCGCGCAATATCGCGTTACTTCCGTACGCGGCAGACTAGAACAGGGGAATAACAATGCCACACAAAAAAGTCTTATTGCGCGACGACATCGAGGATCTCGGGGCCCGGGGCGACGTCGTTAGAGTGAAAGCGGGGTACGCGCGAAACTATCTCTTGCCGCGAAAACTGGCGGTCGAAGCTACCGCCAGCAACGTGAAGCAAATCGAACAGGAACGCGCTGCGTTGCTGAAGCGCGAAGCCAAGGACCGTTCGGGCGCCGAAGCGCAGGGGGAACAAATGCGCTCGTTGAGTCTTAACTTCCAGCGCAAGGTAGGCGAACTGGGACTCCTCTATGGCTCCGTCACTTCGATGGACATCGTCCAGGCTCTGAAGGAGAAGGGATACGAAGTTGATCGGCGCCGCATCAGTCTGAAAGAGCCAATCAAGACCCCGGGTGAGTTTACCGTTCCCGTGCGATTGCATCGCGAAGTAGTCATCCAGCTGCCAGTGAAGATTACCGGCGAAGGTGAAGTTGAAACCCAGCAAGCTGCGTCAAACTCCACGCCGGCGGACGATCAGGCGGAAGGCAAGAAGCCCGTCGAAGCCGGCGCCTGATCCGAGGAAACCGAACTCGCAAGATAAAACATAAGGCACACCCTCCTCCGGGCTCATGCCCCAAAGTTCGTAGTATAGTGAAGCGCCGCAGCGGAACAATCAGTTCTCGGGGAATGCGAGTTGATTGCGACGTTGCGGTGTTTTAGCGCTTCTTCCGAGTACACAACCTTCAGCCATGGCCAGCCCGGATCCAGTACGCGACAAGCTGTTCGAACGGCCTTTGCCGAACAGTCCTGAGACTGAGCGCGCCATCCTGGGCGCGGTGATCCTCGACAACGCACTGATCAGCCCGGCCATCGAACAACTCAAACCCGAAGATTTTTATGTGCCTTCGCATCGCCGTGTCTTCCTGGCGATGATCGCGCTTTTTGAGCGCAACTCGGAAATCAATCCGATTCTAATCGCGGAAGAGTTGCGGCGCGACGACGCTTTGGAAAGCCTCGGCGGAATGAGCTTTCTGACAAACCTGACGTATGGCCTGCCACACGTCACCGGCATTGGGCAGTACGCGAAGATTGTTCGCGGCAAATCTCTCTTGCGGCAATTGATCAGGGCCGCAAACAAAATTACCAGCGAAGCTCTTGAAGAAGAGGATGAGCCCGAAGTGATCCTCGACCACTCCGAGCAGGCTATCTTTGCGCTGGCCGACGAGCGCATTCGCCAGGGCTTCGAGCACATAAAGCCCGTTGCCGATCGTATTCTGGAAAAAGTTGAAGCCATGCAGGGCCGTGCGGTGATGTTGACGGGTCTGACTACAGGCTTTACGGACCTTAACGCGCTGACTTCGGGCCTGCAACCGGCGGATTTCATAGTCATCGCAGCGCGACCTTCGATGGGCAAGACCAGTCTGGCGTTGACGCTGGCGCAACATGCGGCCATCCAGGCCCAGGCGGTCGTGGGTATCTTTTCTCTGGAGATGTCCTCGGAGTCTCTGGCAATGCGCATGCTCTGCTCGGAGGCCAACGTGGATGCGCAAAAATTTCGCAGCGGTTTTCTCTCGAGAGAAGAATGGGCGCGGCTGGCGACCGCGCTGGGCAGACTTGCCGAGGCCAGAATCTTCGTTGACGATACGCCCGCGATCTCAGTTCTGGAGTTGCGGGCGAAAGCCCGCCGCTTAGCCGTAGAGCAGAAGAAGCTTGATCTGATCATTGTCGACTACATGCAGCTGATGTCCGGCTCGAGTGGCCGCTTCGAATCGCGCCAGCAAGAGGTGTCGCAAATCTCGCGCGAATTGAAAGCGGTTGCAAAAGAATTGAACATCCCTCTGGTGGCGCTGTCACAGCTTTCCCGAGCGCCAGAGAACCGCACTGATCACCGACCCCAGCTTGCCGACCTGCGTGAATCAGGCGCCATCGAACAGGATGCCGACCTGGTAGCTTTTATTTATCGCGAAGAGCAATACAATCGAACTGAAGAGAATAAGAACATTGCCGAGCTCATTCTCGCCAAGCAGCGCAATGGTCCCACCGGCACAACCTATCTCGCGTTTCTGAGTCAGTTCGCCAAGTTCGCCGACCTGGACCGTGATGACCTTGGGCCGTACCTGAGCAGATTCGATCGCTCGGCAACATCCGGCCGCTCACAAAGAAGAGAACCATCTGAGTCTGCATAAAAAGCTCGCCCTCATTCGCTTAATTATTTCAACTTGCGATAGTGTGTTGGTTTGAGCGACGCTAGTCTCATTAACACCGGGCGCCGGCCCATAGATTCTCCTAAAAGAAAGAGCGGGGGCAAGCCCGCCTTCCTGACTGCATGTCAAAAATGTTGAGTCAGACTTCTAATCTCGAGTATCAAAGTTTCAACTGGGAAGACCTGCAGTCAGGAAGGCGGGCTTGCCCCCGCTCTTTCCAGTCT
>JBDUCF010000248.1:0-4830 GCA_040003545.1 Pyrinomonadaceae bacterium
GCGCCGCCGAAAACTTCGCAGCAGATGGCGGAGCTGCACGGCAAGTTCGACGAATTCATCGGCTTTGACGCAGCCACCAATAATAAAAAGGACTATGACAAAGGTTACCGGCTGGCGTTAAAGGAATCGGGAACGTTTTTGGATACGGAAATTTACGATCCGGTAACCGATTCGAAAAAGCCTGTCAGCGGAATTGAATTGGTGACACCGCCGAGCGTGCCCACTACTCCACCGCCTCCGACTTTGCCGCTTAATCCTCCAGGTAGCGCGCTGGCAGCGGGGCAATACGTGATTCACAAAGAAGACGAACTGTTGCTGCCGTATCTGCCCGATGTTTTCGCTCGCGGCGTTGCGTTTGTCGGCCTGCCGCGGGTTGCCGGCGCGGGTGCCTTACCCTCCGATCCGGGCGCGGTGAAGGTTCAGCTCTTGAGTCTCGATCCAGTTCACCAAAAACAGAAACTAAGCCTCCTTAAAGTTCAGTTCGACGGCCCCTGGCCCGCAGCGCGAACCTTTCGCATTCGCATTGTCGAAGGCACCGGGGCGCCGGTCTGGAAGGACCACGTGCTGACTGTATTTTTGCAGAAGGCCGAGACCGCACACGTTCGGTACAGTTCGTATCTGAATAAGGATAACGTCGCGCAGATGGGTGTTTGGACATGGTTCGCGGATCAGGCCAAGCTCGAACCATATGCCACTTCGGGACAACACTGGATGCTGACTCCGTTTCGACACATTGAGCTGGTTCACGCCGTGCAGCAACCACTGAAGGAACCGTCGTTCTACAAAATGCAGACCAGGAAAATGAAGTATGGCGACACGTTCGCGGTCTTTGACGGCAACGTCGATCTCGATTCCTTAAGCACCGGCAAGATTGAGGTGCTGGGGAAATGGACTGAGTGGATGGACTCATTGACGGAAAATGGCCCCAGACAAATATCGCCGGAGGGCACTGCTTTCGAGCTGAAGATTCCCACGCCAGACTTCAAACTGATGCCCGATGGCTCAATCGCGGCAGCAAAGAAAGACATCGTCGACGTTAACCCTGGCCTGACTGTGTCCAACGTTATCAAGCACGAATTTCACGACACGCACTATCGCAAAATCGATTATCGAATTATCGGGACCACCCGATTCAGCGAATACTTTCCCAGCGAAATCACCAGCGATCCATCGAACATCATCCGCCAGAGCGTGCCGCAAACCTTCAAGGTCCTGAACTCCGCGCGGCCGGCAGCGCCCAAAGTTCTGTACGTAGTTCCTACTTTCAAATGGGACCCGCCCCCTTCGGAAACCGGCGACCGCAAACACACGTGGCTTCAGATGTCGGGTGGCAAAGTGCTGGGAAGCAAACGCATTGGCAACGGGCTGCGCATCTATCTCGAGCGACCATGGTATTCATCCGGCGACGAAGAACTGCTGGGCGTGGTGATGCGCGAAGGAGCGAAGGGCCTAATGATTTCGCCCGGCATCCTCAGCATGATCACCGGCTCAACAGCGGGGCCACCAAACGATCCGCTTAAGCCTTTCGTCACGCAATGGGGCCAGGATCCACTCTGGAGTTCTGCGCTGCCAAAACCTTCGCCCAGCGTGGAAGATTTCAAACTCGCCACGGCTTCAAAATCCGGATTGACTCTGGAAGAACTGGGTGGCGTGACCGTCTCGGTTGCCGGCCACGAGGTTGAATACGATGCGGAACGCAAGCTCTGGTTCTGCGATATCGAGATTGACGCCGGCGCCACGTATTATCCGTTTGTGCGCATGGCCCTGGCGCGCTTTCAACCGAACTCAATTCCCGATGCGCACTTGTCGCGGGTCGTGCTCGCCGACTTTGCTCAACTCTCTCCCGATCGCACGGCGTTGGTTACCTACAGTTCGGCTAATACGCTGCAGGTGGCGATCGCAGGATATGGTTTCAAATCGTCCAGCGTCGAACTTGAGGTCCCCAATTTCAACACCACCGCTTCTCAGAAACTGCATGGGAACCCGATGACGATTTCGCTGGAGGCGCAAACAATCGGAACGGATCTCGGCTGGGTTCCAGTCCCCAATTCAGAAGTTAGTCTCCCTCCAATGGACGGGCCGAGCGGCGTGACAGTGTGGAAAGGAAGCATGGAACTACCTGCGGACAGAAGCAGTGTCAGGTTGCGCCTCGTGATCCGCGAATACGAAGTCTTCATAGGCGGTCCTGAACCACACCTCGAGAAAAGAATCGTTTATGCTGACGTGATGGAATTTTAGGCCGGAAGCAACTGAACAATCATTGCGGCGTTATGCTACATCAAAGAGAGCAATTGTTAACCGCCTGCGGTAGCGGGCGGGCCCCAGCATTTAACCGCAGAGGGCGCAGAGTACTTCGCAGAGATACCCAGAGGCTTACTGCCCCGCCTGCTGTTCTAGTCTTTCCTCTGCGCCCTCTGCGTGAACCTCCGCGTCCTCTGCGTTTAAGCGTCGTGCCCGCCCGCTACCGCAGGCGGTTCTGACAAGCAATTGGTAAAGAACAACCCAACACGTCGGAGGCATTGGTCCGGGGCAGCGACCTTCTGCCTGATGTCTTGTCTTCTAATAAGTACAGGAGGACAGGCCCGGGCCCAGAACCCTTCAACTGAACCTGCCGCCTCTCGAAGCGTTCGAGAGATATTTGATCTGCTAAACCAATCAATGCAGTTCATGCAGGCGGGTAACTTTGACGCTGCTCTTCCGCCTGCCGAGACTGCCCTCGCCAAAGCTCAAAAGGACCTGAGCCCTGATCATCCCCTCGTTGTGATGTGCCTTTATAATGTGGGCTTTCTCTATTTTCAGAAAGCTAAGTATGAACAGGCTGAATCCCTCTACCAGCGCGCCCTGGCCATTGCCGAAAAACATCCTGCCGGCCTTGAGCCATCCTACGTTGCGTCAATTCTGGAAAGCCTCGGCTCGTTGTATCGCGCTAAGCGCGATTACGTGCAGGCCGAGCCTCTATACCAGCGAGCCCTGACGATACGGGAAAAAACCCAGGGGACAGAGGATCCTTCCTACCTCGCAACTCTGAATAACCAGGGACTGCTGTACGAGGAAATGGGCCAATACGATCAGGCTGAGCGTCTACTCCTGCGCGCGTTGACCACCCGCGAGAAAGTGCTTGGACCCGAGAACATTTTCGTCGGCGAGAGTCTAAAGAACCTGTCATCACTTTATAAGACCAGGGGCGATTATGATAAGGCGGCGTCTTTACTCCAGCGGGCGCTGGCAATATTCGAGAAGCTGTTTGGCAAAGAGCATCCGGTAATTGCTGCGTCGCTCAACGACCTGGCAAGCTTGTATCAAGCCAGGGGTGATTACGTGCAGGCAGAGCCGCTTTATCAGAGGGCCCTCGCGATCGAAGAAAAAGCTAAAGGTGCCGAGGACCCGTCGGTGGCAACAACGCTGGATAATCTGGGAAACCTTTACCAGGAGAAAGGCGACTATGCTCGCGCTGAATCGTCTTATAAACGCGCGCTGGCGATTGAAGAAAAAGCCCTCGGGCCTGACGCTCTGGATGTCGCGACGGTCATAAATAACCTGGCGGTGCTGTACCAGGAACAACGCAAGTACGCGGACGCGGAGCAATTATTTCGTCGCGCTCTGGCGATGCGAGAGAAGGCGCTAAGCCCGGAACATCCGGAGGTCGCCACCGCCCTCGACAACCTTGCGGTGCTTTATTACGAGAAGGGTGATTTCGATCGCGCCGAGCCACTGATGCAAAGAGCGCTTGCGATCAGGGAAAAGGCCCTTGGTCCGGATCATCATGCGGTCGCGCTAACACTCAACAATCTCGCCGCGCTTAAAGAGAAGAAGGGTGATGTCAGGGGCGCCGAGCCGCTCTACAAGCGTGCGGTGTCAATTATGGAGAGGAGGCTCGGACTCCATCATCCGGATTTAGCGATGGCCCTAGAGAACCTGGCGCTGTTTTACCGTGGCAGCGGAGACGCATCGCAGGCAATCACTTATCTGACTCGCGCCAATGACATTTGGGAATACAACATCGCGCTCGTGTTGACCACCGGATCTGAAGAACAGAAGCGGCTATACATGTCGACGCTGACGCGCTCGACCGACGGCACTGTGTCGCTGCACCTGGGTTCCGCGCCTAAAGATCTGCGGGCCGCGCGGCTGGCGCTGACTACCATATTGCGTCGCAAAGGACGTGCGCTTGACGCCATGGCCGATGAGATTGCGAACTTGCGACGTCGCCTCAACCCCGAGGACAGGGCGTTGCTTGAGCAATTGGCCGGCGCGCGTTCGGAGCTCGCCAGTCTGGTGCTCAGTGGAGTGGGCAAAACGGACGAAGCCGGGCATCAGGCTGCCGTTGCAAAGCTCGAATCAGAAGTGCAGCGGCTGGAAGCGGCGGTCAGCGCCCGAAGCGCGGAGTTTCGAGCTCAATCACAGGTCGTCACGATCGAGCGCGTCCAGGAATTAGTTCCAGCGCAGGCCGCACTCGTAGAATTCATTTCATATCGTCCATACAACTGGCAGGCGAAGACAAGAGACGAGCGGCATGGCGCGGCGCGTTACGCCGCCTACATTTTGCGCGGCTCGGGAGAGCCTTTCTGGGTGGACCTCGGTGAGACGCGGCCCATCGATGAGGGCGTCGCGAATTTTAGACAGGCGCTGGGAGATCCGCGCAGCGACAATGCAAAGCAAGCGGGGCGAGCCCTCGACGAGAAAGTCATGCATCCGATCCGCGCGCTGCTGGGCAACACGCGTAGACTATTCCTCTCGCCGGACGGGACCCTGAACCTAATTCCCTTTGCCGCACTTGTTGACGAACAGAACCGTTATCTGGTGGAGAGCTACTCGATTAGTTATTTAACC
>JBDUCF010000017.1:0-16261 GCA_040003545.1 Pyrinomonadaceae bacterium
AGGTTGCGCCTTCGCAAACACGCAAGCTAAAGCTTGTACTCTATACGCCTGTAGTTTTCCCGGGTTGCCAAAGCGCAACCCTGGGCTGAAATTGGCGAACGCTTTCAGCGTTATTCATCTGAAGGCCTTCTGAGAAGTGACTAGCATTTTTTGGGTACCCCATCTCAGAACCTCAGTCGGATAAACGGTTAACATTAGTTCTGCAACTGCCGGTCATCGACAACGCGCTTGATTTTTCTTGCCTGTCGCAATGTGCCTCGCGAGTGAGGTATGACGCGGAACTCATAGAGTCCCATCTGATAGTTCTTCCAAAAATCTGCGAATCTCGCGCGCATATTGTCACGAACCGCGTGCTGCAGCCCGTTCTCGCGCGTGCCCGGATCCAATTCAACGTGTAGTTCGATTAAATCGCGACATGCTTCCAGTCGCACTACCGCCTGCCAGTCGGGGCCGAGGTTTCCGATCCCACGAAGGATTTCCTCGAACACCCACGGGCCAACATTCCCCATACCACACACAACCATTTCGTCACACCTCGCGCGAATCTTCGTAATCCGCTCGGCAAACAAGCCGCAGGGACACGGCACATCCACCAGCCGCGCCACGTCGGTTGAACGGTAACGAATTAGCGGCATCACGTCGCGCGCGAGCGTGGTATAGACCAGTTCGCCGTAACCATCAGAGCCAACCTCAGGCGTTTCGAAGAAGAAGTAAAGATCGTTGCGGTGATACCCGTCCTGGCGTTCACACTCAGCGCCCAGCGTGCCGAATGATTCGGTCTGACCGTAGCTTAGATACAGCGGCGCTCCCCACACGCCTTCGACGAAGTGTCTCGCTTCTTCCGCGATATTCTCGCCGCCCCCAAAGAGAAATTTCATCGGCCAGGTGCCACGCTCCCGCGCCAACTCCGACACGCGAACGATCCACGAAGGCTCGCCGAATATCACATTCGGTCTATAGTCGCGTGCTCGTTCGTAAAACTCGTCCGGCGGAATCTTGCCGGCTTCGACATGAAAACACTTCAGGTATTGCAGCGCCATGCGCAATACGGCCGGCGAGACCCAGAACGAACAATCGTAGGCGCTCAGGACGCGATCTTCGCAGCGCATTCCCAAATGATAAAGACCGATGGCCGAGAGCCGGCCCATCTCGTTAAGTTCGCGTTGGGAAAAGAAAACGCGTTTGGGTAATGGTGAAGTTGTGCCGGTAGTTTCAAATGCAGTGTCTGCCTTCCCGGTCAAGAAGGCTTCCGGACCGTGCACGCGAAGGTCTTCGCCAGTGGTATAGAAGTCGCCCAATTCCGAGGGATGCTCAACGCGCCGGACGTCAATCCCGTGGCGCTTAAACGCCTCGCGGTAGAACGACGAACGCTTGGCCACGAGCCGCAGCGTCCGTTGAAAGCGTGCCCGCTGCAACGCCTCAATCGCCCAGGCAGGCGAGAGGTTAAGAAAACGCACGGCGTGCTGCGGCTCCATGTGTAACACCGTGCGCTCAATTTGTTCGATGATGTTTGTTAGCACTATATGAACAACCGCTCCAGTAAAAGATGAATCGGTGTGATATCTGTAACGGCAGGCCCTGCGCCGCCTTCAATTTTTGTCGCGACTCTCACACTCGCTCGGGAGCGCAACGGCGAATGAGTTGTTCGAATAACTCGACCGCGATATCAATCTCGTCCTCCGTCATGTCGAAGCATGGGGCGAGGGTAAAGACGTTCTTGTAGTAGCCGCCAATGTCGAGCACCAGACCTGTCCTGCGCCCGCGCGCATCAAGATCACCCTTCATTCCTTCGGCGAAAATCCGATCAGTTAACTCACGATCAGGCTCATAACCATCCGCTCCGCAAATCTCAATGCGCAGTGCCATGCCCATCCCGTCCGTGTCGCCGATCACCTTCGGGTAGCGTCGCTGGAGGTCCTTAATCTGCGCCAGAAAATATGCACCCTTGCTCCTGGTGATCTCTTCGTAGTTCTCGTCTTCCATCATGCGCACTGCTTCCAGACCGACGGCAGTGCCCAGCGGATTGGAAGAAAAGGTCGAATGCGTGGCGCCCGGGGGAAACACATCCGGCGAGATCAACTCTTCGCGGGCCCATAACCCCGACAGTGGATTCAATCCGTTCGTCAGTGCCTTGCCGAAAACAATGATGTCCGGCTCGACGTTGAAGTTCTCGATGGCCCAGAACTTTCCTGCCCGATAAAAGCCCATCTGGATTTCATCATCGACGAGGAGAATGTTGCGCTCATCCAGAACTTTCTTCAACGCCGGAAAATATTCAGGGGGAGGAATGACATAGCCGCCCGTTGCCTGGATTGCTTCGACGTAAAAAGCGGCAAACTCCGATTCGTTGGTTTTCGGATCCCAGAATGAGTTGTATTCCGTATCAAAATTTCTGGCGAACTGATCGACACAGTAAAGACCGCAGTCCTCCGGTTTCTTTCCGTAGGGACAGCGAAAGCAATAAGGAAAGGGAACAAAATGGGCCCGGTCGGAAAAGTGTCCAAAGCGACGGCGATACCTGTAACTCGACGTAATTGCCGAAGCACCGAGCGTTCGACCGTGATACCCACCCATAAACGCGAACACGTGATTCTTGCCAGTGGAGTTACGTACTATCTTGAGCGAATCTTCAATCGCCTGTGCACCGCCTACGTTAAAATGCACGCGACCCTCAAGACCAAACTTCGACTCGTTGAGTCGCCCGATTGCGGCAGCCAGCTCAACCTTCTCAGTATGCAAATACTGACAGGCGAGCTGCGGTAGTTTGTCTATTTGATTCTTTAACGCCTCGTTCAGTCGCCGGTTGCCATAGCCGAAACTTGCGGCCGAGTACCACATCTGCAAATCGAGATACGGTGTGCCTTCGCGATCGTAAAGATAATGCCCCTCCGCACGGTCAAAGAATTTCGGCGGGTCCAGGTAATGTACCGTGTCACCCCACGAGCAATACTTGCGTTCGAGTTCAAGCAGTTCCTGCTCGTCTGCCACGGGCGGGGATAAAATATCGCTGATAGCTGTGCTCATGTTGTGACCTTCTCCAGTTTTTCTGAAACGTTCAGGCGCTTACTCGCTCCTCAATTTCGTCTTCCGTGAATACGTGCGAAACCAACCAACCACTCAGGTGTTGGGCCACGTCGCCGAGGGTACGGTATGAAGTGTGGTCGACCGCGTTTTCGCTGCAGTAGGCGGCGAGCCCGTTTTTCGCGAACACAAGATCTGCGCTCTGCACTGCATAGCGATCGGATAGCCCGTCACCAACAAAGATGGCGGGGGCGTTGGCTTGATTGAGGAGGCGCATCACAGCGGGTTTGCAGGTCGCGCATCCATGCGCGCAGGTCTGTTGAAAGAAAGGAAACTCCGTGCGCCACAAATTACCGCGCGCTTCCAGACGACCGGCGCAAACGCGCCCACCACGCAAGAGAGAATGCACTCTTTTGTTCGCGCGGAAGAGAATGCGGCGAATGCAGTAGTCGAAGCCGTCGCTGACGATATGCGCCGGAATGTCATGTGCGGCACATAATTCAAGCAACGAGGTTAACCCCTGATCAATTTCAATCTCATCGAGTAATGAATCGAGCTGCCGGCGGCTCGCGCGTACCAGCCCCATCTGGGCCCGCAAACAATCTCGCGATCCAAGCCGACCTGCCCGCCACTCTGCTTCGAACGCGA
The DNA here is from genome assembly GCA_040003545.1 of Pyrinomonadaceae bacterium. Classification (GTDB taxonomy): domain Bacteria; phylum Acidobacteriota; class Blastocatellia; order Pyrinomonadales; family Pyrinomonadaceae; genus DASXRU01. The sequence goes on from JBDUCF010000017.1 coordinate 3,670, forward strand.
GCCACTCGGTATCGGCATAGCCTTCGAGGATGGCATCGACCGCGTCGCGTTGGGTTATCGTGCCGTCGAAATCCAAAAAGAGGATCGCTTTTGGAGTCTGAAGTTTGCTCATCTGTTGGTTTCCTCTAAGCTGCTAGTTGAACTTCTGGTGCAAGCAGCTGCGAAAGCGGGGCAATACGTAATCCCCGAGCCCGCAGGCCTTCGATAATCAAAGGCAGCGCGGCAACCGTCTGGCGGCGGTTTTGCTTTCCTTCACTGTCGCCGTCGTGAAGCAGAATGATCGAACCGGCACGGACCTTACGCAGTACGTCCTGCGCGATTCGTTTCCCGTTGCGAGTCTTCCAATCAAATCCGGCAACGTCCCATTGCACGGTAACCAGACCAAGGGCTCGGGTGGCTTCGAAATAAGCAGGCGTGCGCACACCGAAGGGTGGCCGCGCCAGTATTGCTCTGACTCCGATGGTGTCGGCGATCACATCTTGAGCGCGTTCCAGCTGATCACGTGTTTCCGAGCCCCGCTGAAAAAGGTAGAGAGGATGTGAATAAGAATGGTTACCCACCTCATGCCCTTCAGCAAACACTCTCTGCGCGATGTCCGGAAAGCGCTCTACCGCGCGCCCGACCATGAAGAACGTGGCTTTGAGATGGTGCTCAGCCAGTATGTCCAGAATGCCCGCCGTGTAGGGCGACGGCCCGTCATCGAATGTCAAAGCCACTGCGTTCGTGTCTCCCCGGCCCCGCCAGTACGTCCGACCCAACCACTGTGAGCGCACAGCGTAGGTTGCGTAATATGTGCTCGCCGCCGCCATCGCCAGCGCGCCCGTCGCAATAATTGGGAGTCCGAATCGCATCGTTCGTCGTGCGCTCCTGAAAAGTCTTTCAGGCAGTCATCCTGTGCGTCGCTTCTTTGACCGGCGCCAAAAGGGTCTGAGCCAGGCGTGCAATCTCTTTCCGCGCAGCTGGGCGCGCCATTTTTTTCGATCGCAAAGCCATCGCATCAGTTGATTCGTCGTCTCGCAATAGCGAGATGATGACACGTGCCGTTTCGACCGGACCCTGAGCGATCATCGCTGCACCGGCATCAACCATTCGCCTGGCGTTTACGAACTCCGCGCCAGGGATCGGATCGAAGAACACTACCGGCAACGAGCACAGCGCGGCTTCTGATATTGTTAGTCCGCCAGGTTTCGTCACCAGAATTCTGGCTGCCTGCATCAGAGCAGGCACGTCATCAGTCCAGCCAAGCACTCGCAGCGAAACTGGACCATCCACTTTCACGTTTTCAAGTCTGCGCCGCGCGCGTTTGTCCTTTCCAGCAATAGCCACGATATGCATGGGGACGTTGCTTTCACACAGTTGCCGGGCTACCTGGTCCATGCGAGTCGGCCCCATTCCCCCGCCCATTAACAGCACCACCGGAGCTTTGTCGCTGATTCCATGACGGAGGCGCACTGCTTTAAGGTCGTGCACCGCATCGAATGCGGAATCGACTGGGATACCGCAAATCGAAATACGATTTGCCGGTGCGCCCCAGGAGATCAATTCAGTGCGCACGTTCTCGTCTGGAACGGTGAACGCGTCAACCTCGGGTTGCACCCAGATCGGCTCAGATTCGTAATCCGTGATCACACTCAGGATTGGCGCTTGTGTAAGTCCCAGACGTCGTGCGATGGCAGCCATCTCGCACGCAGCCACTTCGGCTGCCACAATGACGTCCGGATCGAAACTCTTGATCGTTGAGAACACTTTCGGGCAACCCATTCGAAAGGCCCACGCCGGTGCGGTACTGGCGTGCTTGTGACTTACGCGCGCACTCGAGAAGCGATCCCACAACCCTGGCGCGTAACGCAGCATCAGCCAGTATGGCCATTCATAGCCGGCCCTAAACAATGATCGGCACTCAGCGAGCGCATCAACCACCAGGACATTCGAAGCCGACACTTGACGGCCCAACTCGTCCGCCACAGCCTGGGCGGCGCGAACATGGCCGGAGCCGAATGAAAGTGTGAGCACAAGTACCTTCATGTGAGAAAATTCTTACTAAACCTCGCATAACTGTTCCTTCCCATATTCCTATTCAGTCCTCCCGCCACTTCATTAATCTAAAGCCGAGCGCGAGAGTCGCGGCTGCCATTAAGCCGAGCGCAAGCATTTCCTCTCCTACGGCGTGTCCGCCGGCGAGCGTAGTCTGCACGGCGCGAGCAGCGAAGGTTGTCGGGAGTAGTTTTGCAAACACACGTATAGCGCGCGGCATCATTTCAGGGGCGTAGTAAACGGGCGCGAGGAAGACAAGTCCCGCGCCGAGCGTGTCGGTTAGCAGCGACCCCTGGCTAAAGCTGCGGGCGCGAGCCGCGATGACGACGCCAAGCCCGCACAGACACAGAATCGTCAAGAGAATTACGACGATCAGCAGCGGAAAATTGGGCCTCATCTGAACGCGGAGCGCACGTCCGACCAGCAATAGTGTGGTTGTGCTCACCGCGGCCTGAGCGATAGCAAAAACGAGGATGCCGAAAACGTAAGAGGAAGGCGCCAGAGGCAGCGTCGCGAAAAGCTTGAGCCGGCCCGTGAATCGATTTTCCAATAAGAGATAGCCGAGCCAACTGATCGAAGTCATTGAAAGAGAAAAGACGATCGAACCGGCTAGAAAACGCAGACGGATTTGGTTCGGCGCGACTTCAGCCCCGGCAACGGCGTTGGCGAACAGGTACATCGCAGCCGGAAAGACGAATGCGGCCAGTAGAAACGGGCCAACTTCGCGGCGCGTGCCGGCGAATTGTATGCGGAAGACGCAGATTATGTCGCTGGCGCGCGTCACCCAATCGCCTCCGTCTCATCTTTGTCGAATAGCTCACCCGTGAGTGTGAAGTAAACATCTTCAAGCGAAGCCCGCGCGATTGAGTATTCGGACAGTAGTTCGCGCTCAATGTGCTGTTGCGCCTGTGCGAAGCTCGCACAGTAACGAACTTTCAGGTCGCTTAGCGGATCGATGGGATCGATCGCGTCGCGATAACTCAGACGATAGCTGCGGCCAACTCGGGTCATGAGTTCGTCTAAAGTACCGAAGGCAATGAGGCGTCCGGCCGAAATGACGCCGATGCGGTCACTCAGGCGCTCCGCCTCTTCCATGTAGTGCGTAGATAGAATGACGGTCGCGCCCGCGCTGACTGCTCGGCGGACCACACCCCATACGGCACGGCGCGACGATGGATCAAGCCCTGTAGTAGGTTCGTCTAAAACCAGCAGCGGCGGACGACCGAGGAGCGCCAACCCGATCAGGATGCGCCGGCGCTGCCCACCCGATAGCGCGCCGACAATCTTGTTTGTTTCGGTTCTGAGGCCGAGTTCCGCTATCACTTCCCGCGCCGCCTCGCGAGCTTCGACTTTTGACAGGCGCTTGAGGCGAGCGAACAATTCGAAGTGTTCGCGCACCGTCAACCTTTCGAAGACGCCAGCTTCCTGGGGCGTTATTCCCATCACCCGCTTGGCGCGCTCAGGCTCTGCAACGACATCCACTCCAAACACGCTGACCGAGCCTGCGGTTGGGCGGAGCTCGGTTGTGAGTTGCCGCAAAAAGGTCGTCTTACCAGCTCCGTTTGGGCCGACAATAGCCACCACTTCACCACGCCGAACTTCAAGACTGATACCCCGGTTGGCCTCCGTGCCGTCCCGGTAAACTTTGACCAGGTCGCGTACACGCACAGCGATCTCGCTCGGCGGCACGTGCGCGAGCGTCCGACGCTCCACTTCAATATCCGGCAAGCTTTCGATCGTGGCAGTCAAATCGCTGTCCCTCGTTAACTCAATTGCAGAAAGTCGAGCGCTCCGCGAATGGCCGTGAACGGGCTGTTACGATAAGCCGACACCTCATAGGGGCAGCCAATCTTGCAACCTTTGCAGAAGTCCCACATCTGTGGCGACTGCTTGATAATCTTTCTCACTTCCGGCGATTCGTAGATCTCACGCAAAGTCATATCGGGAGCGCCGCGGTGTAGTGAGACGAACGCGCAGGGAAACTGGATGGAGCCATCGGGCCTCATATTGATCAAGTGCGATGCTGAGCGGCAGGGGAACTGCCGCGTGAACCCATCGTTGCGGTAAAACTTGAAATAGTCGCTATAGAACCTCACGCACTTGTATTGTTTTTTCAACTCGGAGACGAAAGCTGCTACTCGATCAAGTTCCTCTTTCCTCATCTCGACGTCTTCCGTCTTCCAGGTAGTGCGCACCACGTTGTGAACAGCTTCGGTATGAAGAAGGAATCCCCTCTCCTCGCAATAAACAGCGAGCGCGGGTAAGTCGTCGAGATTATCGAGATCTACAGCGGAATTAATCTGAATTGTGTTGTGACTAAGATTGCCTTTGATGTAGTCGAGTGCGTTGAGAATGGTCGGCAGGCCATCTATACCGCGTCGTTGCGCAAACTTCTCGCGGTCGAGCGTGTCAATTGAAACTTCCAACTGATCAAGTTTGACGCAGGATTCGGAGTACTTCTTAAGTGCCAGTCCGTTTGTCGGCATGGACGTGTAAAAGCCTTTTCGCGCGGCATAGTCGATGTAATCAGGCATGTGCGGATTCATTAAGGGCTCGCCGCCGGACATACTCCACGCGAACACGCCAAACTCTGCGGCCTCATCCATGCGCGCAAACACCCGTTCGCGCACCGCCCTATCTTCCGGCTGTTGGTTCTGCCAGATAGCGCAGTAGCCGCACTTCATATTGCAGTGAAGTGTCGTCTCAAACATCACCATGAAGGGACGATTGAAACCATGACGCAACTGCCGGAGTGCGTTCCTGGCCATTAAAGACTTTTTCAGTGCCGCTCTCCTTCGGTTTTTAGGTAGGACGTCTCCGCACGGTTGTGCGCCGGCCCCTTAGAACGACAACCGGATCCGACCGCGCAAACTAACGTCAAGGAGATGAGGCCGGGTGCCAGCATCCTGAGTTTTGCCATCAACGGCCAGTGTCCCTTTGTGAAACGAATTGAATGGTGTGAACCTGAATCGAATGGGAGTTAACTGAGGACTAGCAGCAAGGTGCATACCGCGAGAAGAATTTCGACCTTCGAAGAGAAGCTCGCACTGTGACAGCATAGTTATCGTTGCCAGCTGCTAACCCAAACTCAGTGTGGCTTTTTGCGCTGAGGCTTTTTGTGTCGAGTGTGGCTATTTAGGCACAGACGGGCGGGCTCTTATCTTGCGATAGACTCACCAAAGAGGCTTCGCTTGCTTTTCGCGCAGGAGGAATCTTTTTCGCATGGAACTAAGGATCAATGCCAAAACGCGCGGCCATCCGATAAAGAGTCTTGCGGTTGATGCCGAGAATTTCAGCGGAGCGTTTGCGGTTGCCACCTGTGGCTTCGAGAACATGCAGCAGATACCGCCGCTCCATCTCTTCAACGGAGGGCAGACCCGCGAACAGAGGCGCGAGGTCGTCGGTTGCCGGGGCGGAACCAACCTCTTGCTTCTTGTTATGAGTCTTTGCGGGCAGATCGGCAGAAGTAATCGGTCCGGTTTGGTTTAAAGTTACGGCGTGCTCAATTGCGTTCTCGAGCTCGCGCACATTACCAGGCCACGAGTAACTATTGAGGTAAGCCGAGGACGCTTCATCCAGCTGAGGTGGTATCGGATTTCCAGGCGTGTGTTTGCGCAGAAAGTGCGCGATCAGTAAGGGAATGTCATCGCGCCTTTCGCGAAGCGGCGGCAAGTGAATATTTATCACATTTAGGCGGTAAAGCAGATCGTGGCGGAAGGTGTCGCTCGACATCAGCGAATCCGGATCGCGATTACTTGCGGCGATCACCCGCGCTTGCACCGGTACCGGTATGCTGCCGCCGACAGGAACGACCTCACGCTCCTGCAGGACTCGCAGAAGTTTTACCTGTAAGCCCGTGCTCATCTCACTCACTTCGTCGAGAAACACGGTGCCTTCAGCGGCTTGTTCAAAGATACCGGGCTTGTTTGCTATCGCGCCGGTGAAAGAGCCCTTAACGTGCCCAAAGAGTTCGGTTTCAAGAAGCGTTTCAGTAAGTGCGCCGCAGTTGATCGCCACAAATGGCGCTGAGCCCTTTTTGCCGTGGACATGGATGGCGCGCGCGACCAATTCCTTGCCAGTGCCAGACTCTCCCGTGATGAGGACAGCGGCAGGCGAATCCGACACCCGCGCAATCATTTTATAGACTTCAAGCATCGCCGGCGTGTGTCCTATGAGACGCGCGGAAAGTTGCTCCTCGTCATCCGCAAGAGGTTGGGGTTGGACGATTGAACGCGACGCCAGGGCGCGCCGGACTGTCGCTACCAGAGCGTCGATATCGAAAGGCTTACTGATGTAATCGAATGCTCCTTGTCTTACCGCGCGCACTGCTGTTTCAACCGATCCGAATGCCGTCATCAGTACTACGGGAAGCTGCGGATAATGCAGCCGCACCTGCTCCAACAGAGCCAAACCATCGACGCGGGTCTTCATCCGAATGTCGCTAACCAAAACCTCCACTGACTCACGTCCCAGCGATTCCAGGGCGGCTTCCCCGCTCTGCATGAAGCGCGTAACAAAGCCCTCACGGGCGAACACTTCGCAAAGCAACTCGCACGTGACCGGGTCGTCATCAACAACCAGTAGACGGGGAGCCTCAGGCGACATCAATTATTACAACCTCCTGCATCAGGCGTGCTTCCGCATTGATGGGTAGGGTGATACGGAACGTGACGCCCTCGCGTTGCTCCGTCATGATTTCTATCCGCCCATCATGTTCGAGTGCAATCTGGTGAGCAATCGCCAGGCCGAAACCGCTGCCGGTTTCCTTTGTTGTCCACATAGGTTCGAACAGATTGTTGATTGCAGACGGATCGAGACCAACACCGCTGTCGCAGAATAGTATCTCAGCGTTTCTGCCCAACGGGTCGAACCGCGTCGTTACACTGAGATCGCCTCCTGAAGGCATCGCCTCAATGCTGTTGTTGGTAAGGTTAAGGAAAAGTTGAAGCAGGCTGTCGCGGTCGGCCCATAGCAGGGGCAGATCAGTGTCCAGGTGGATTATGCTCTTGATGTCATGCGAGTCGAGGGTGGGTTGAACCAACCAGAGTAATTCCTGAACCAGGGCATTGAGGTCAAAAGGCTGAAATTCGGGTCGGGACCGTTGGGTGCGGGTCAAAAGATTCTTTACGCTCCTAACCACGGAATCCAGCTGCGAGTTGATTATTTCGACTCGGCGCCTCATTTCAATGTCCTGTTGGTGGCTGCGCGCAATGAGTCTCAAGTGGCCGGAGATGGCATTCAACGGCGTGCCGATTTCGTGCGCCAGGGAGGCGGCGACCGAACCGATCGCGGCGAGCCTTTCCGATCGCGCCAGACGTTGTTGCGTGTCCAGGAGATCTTCGTTTGAAGCCCGTAACTGTTTTGTTGCACGTGACACTTCGTTCTGCAATTCATCGTTAAAATTCTTTACTTGCGACAGTAGTTGCTCGCGCTCTTCATCACGCACGCGGATGTCCTCAATCATTCGATTGAAGCCGCTGGCAATGGCGCCGAGCTCATCATCGCGCCGGACCTGCGCGCGGACGGACAAGTTTCCGGCGCGCGCCCTGGCCATTGCGGAAACTATGTCCTTTAATGGTCGACGAAATAGGATTGCAAACCAAAGATAAAGTAGCGCTATGGAAGCCACTACGGCGACGGCAAGTACGATATTGTGCTGAAACTGCAATCTACTAATGAAGTCGGTGTGCGAAGTTTTCGAAACCAGCGCGCTTACGTAACCGGCGCCCTCACGCTCGTTGATCGCCGCCGAGATCACCCACACGCGAACTCCGTCGCGTTCGACCTCAACTGAAACAACGTCGGGGAGCGGCCGCTCCATTTCGCCGAACTCATTGTCACGTGTTTCCTGGTTTAGATAGGGAAGACGCTGGGAACGTGGCGCGGTGGTGACTACCAACTCCTCTCCGCCGGGCGTCGTTTTGTAAACATCTATCTGGCGGAAATCCGGACGGGACTTCACCAGGAAATCAATTTCCTGCAGCAGGTCAGAAGGTGAGCTGAAATAGCCGTTGTTTCCTGCCCGCTTAGCAACAGTCACCACCTGACTGACAGCATTATCGTAACGGTATTCTTCGATCAACAAACTGGTAAAAACCCCATGCAGGTAGGCTGACACCAACAGGATAAGAGTAGTAGTAACCCCGACGAGGAGGAGGAGTTTCCACTGCAGGTTGAGTCTTAGCTTCATGAAGGCCTTTCGATACACTAACCTTGGACTCGAATTTGGAGAACTCTGAGCAAGGTAATAACCAACCCTTATCAAGGACGGACTGAGCTTCCACTTTTGGATATAGTTATGATAAAACCCAGACCCGATTGGTTAGTTTTTTCCTGATTTACTAATGCCGCAGTTGATTCTTGATGACCAGGGTTAAGCCTGAGAGGATTATCTTTCACGCAAAGTACGAACGCAAGGTAACAACTGGAAAGAGGGCCGACATCCCCCTTATGGCGTGCCGACAACCTAGTTTTCAGTCAAAACATTTGAGAAGTGCTCGCCTCGCCTGGCCTCTTTTCTGCCTGCTAACATTCTGCCTTTCGACCCCTACTACATTGCGCAGCCAGCAGAATTTGCCGAAGTCTGGCAGTGTGAAAGTCCTGGTGCAGGATGCAAATGGGCGCGGCGTGTCCGGAGCTGTTTGCAAACTTGCTCGTCTGGCTGAACCGTCCTTAGTCCGGAGTGCCACCACTGACGTACTGGGCATCGCCATATTTCCGGCGACGCTTCCTGCGGGCGCATATACGCTCCACGTCGAGGGTCAGGGGTTTGAAAGTTTCGTAAGGCGCGATGTAATGGTCAATGACGGGGCCACAACATCGATAGCGTTATCGTTGACCGTCGCGGCTTTGAAAGAGTCAGTAACTGTCGAATCTCCATTCGAAGAAGCCACGACTGCTGCCGCTGGATCATCGATCCCGGCGGGCACACTTCACCGCGACACTCTTCAACGCTTACCGCTTGCCGCGGCACGAGTGGACCAGGCCTTACCCTTGATTCCAGGGGTAGTACGTTCGCCGACTGGCGAGATCAGCATCGCCGGAGCCACGGAACAACAAAGTGCACTGCTGGTAAACGGACTAAATGCGGCCGATCCTGCAAGCGGAAACTTCAGGCTGAATTTACCGATTGATTCCGTCGAGTCGGTGCAGGTCTTTCAGCATCCCTACACCGCGGAGTATGGAGCATTCACTGGCGGCATCACAAAAATTCAGACAAGACGAGGTGGTGAGCAATGGCATGTCGAGTTTAACGACTTCCTTCCAGACTTGCGTTACACGGGTGGCAAGATCGTCGGCATTGCCGAAGATAGTCCAAGGTTCAACTTCAACGGCCCCCTTGTTAAGGACCGGCTGTTTCTCGCGCAATCGCTTGCTTACACCATTGCTAAGCAGCCGGTTCGGGGTCTTACTTTCCCTAAAAATGAGACCAAAACCGAGTCGCAGAGTTACTTCTCGCAATTCGATGCGATCTTGAGTGGGCACCACACACAGACGTTTACCCTTGGTTACTTTCCTCAACGCGACCAATTTGTTGGCCTCGATCTCTTCCGCCCGCAACCCACCACACCAAATTACAAACAGAAAGATTTCGTCTTTGGCGCCCGGGACAACTACCAATTCAACGCAGGGCTTTTACTTTCATCCTTCTCGCTAACGCGTTTCCACGCCGATGTCTGGGGACAGGGTAATGAAGAACAAACGCTGACCCCGACAGCAGAAGGCGGCAACTATTTCGCGGAACAATCGCGGAAGTCCCAGCGGGCAGAACTTCTCGAAGTCTTTACCTTCCCCACTCGCAAGCGATTGGGCTTCGCTCAGGAAATAAAAGTCGGGTTTGATTTCAATAGTGTTAACACCCACTTTAACTACGCTGCCCGCCCGGTAAATATTCTGCGCGGCGACCGGACCCGGGCGGAACGGATAGTGTTTCACGGAGTTCGACCAATCAGCGCGCGCAATCAGGAATACGTGGGCTTCGTTCAGGATCGTTTGTTATTGCTGCCAAATCTCAATTTTGATATTGGTCTGAGATATGAAAACCAGCAGGTTGCGGACGAAACCAATCTATCGCCTCGCGCAGGCTTTGCCTGGTCTCCCCTGAATGGTGATCGTACCGTCTTAAGAGGAGGTTTAGGATTCTTCTACGACAAGGTGCCTCTCAACATCCGCAGCTTCGGGCGCTACCCGTCACGAACTGTAATTCGCTACCAGAGCGACGGTGTCACCATAATCGCTAGTCATCATTTGGTTAACGTCCTGGTCGATACTCTACCCATCACGCCTCTCGACTTTCGCAGAAAATCGAGCGCGGACGGCGGCTTCGTTCCGGAGAATTTCAGATGGAACCTACAACTGGATCAGATCGTCACACCTTGGTTCAACTTGCGCGCGAACCTGACGGCGAGTCGCACCGATCATATCTACATCGTCAATCCGGAATTAGACTTCAGGGGCCGAATGGGAATCGTATTGCGGTCGGCGGGTCAGGCTACCTACCGCGCGGTGGAGTTGACCGCACTTTTCCGCCTACCGAATAAGGATCAGTTTTTCGTCTCTTATGTTCGTTCACGCGCGCGCGGAGACTTAAACGATTTCAACAGCTACTTCGGCGACTTCGGCGCACCAGTTATTCGCGCTAACCAATACTCTAATCTGCCGTTCGACGTGCCAAACCGATTGTTGGCGTGGGGTACTTTCAGCCTGCCCCGGCACACCACGATTGCGCCGATCTTCGAGATGCGCACCGGTTTCCCTTATTCGGTGCGCGATGCTGCGCAAAACTTTATCGGCGAACGCAACTCAGACCACACCAGGTTTTCTACGTTTATCTCACTCGACGCCGAGATTGCGAAAGACTTCCAGGTAACGAAGAAGTACGGCATAAGGCTATCACTTCGCGGTTTCAACCTCACTAACCATTTCAATCCACGAAACATTCGCTCTAACACGGCCGACCCTCGTTTCGGCGAGTTCCTGGCTCCCTATCACAGGTTCTTCAGTGGCGGCTTTGACGTCCTTTTTTAAGATACAGTCTCAGCCATTCCTGGATCTGTTCTCTTAAATGCCAACTAAAATCGCAGAAACGATGAGCGACGGATATCCGTGTGGCCAATAGGTGAACAAAAACAACTTAACACTAGTTCACGGGAACGGTTGAATCTCTAAGCTTGGTCGCACTCGAGATCGTATGGGACAACACCAACCGTGCCTTGGACATCCTAAAAACTCACGCATCCTTTGATTTGCAGAAAATCGTTTTAGTCTCCCGGACTTTGGCACCCAGCCGGCGATATGAGACATGGCTAGCGTGAAGCGCAATAGTAGACATAACCGAGCCCCGCAGCTTTTCACTCGGGAAGGAATTAAGCTTATGAAAACAATTATACTTGGCGCGATCATCCTTTTGGTCCTGACCTTCGTTCCTAACCCTACTAATGCGCAGTCGGGCAGGAAGGCTCCGCCGGCCCCGAAAACCGATCCCGCTAGTCATTCCGTCGATTCCACCGCGGATGATCAGGACAACCAGCCCGCCGCGGCTGGCCGTCTGGAAGGCGAAGGCGAGACCATTGAAGGTGATACTCTCCGAGTTAACACAACTCTGGTCACTGTGCCGGTGAGCGTGATGGATCGGAACGGTAAATATATTCCCAATCTTCAACGCCGCGATTTTCACGTCTTTGATAATGGAGTCGAACAACGAGTTGCCTATTTCGCCACCGTTGACCAGCCATTCACAGTTGTGCTCTTGATTGATACGAGTGGGTCGACTGAGTTTCGCATGGACCAAATTCAAGACGCCGCAATCAGTTTTGTTAATCAGCTCAGGGATCAGGACCGCGTAATGGTGATGTCGTTCGACGATCAAATACGCGTGCTCAGTGAGCCTACAAGTAATCGCGACGACCTGACCCGAGCAATCCGGCGCACCCGAAACGGCGGCGGCACCCGCTTGTACGATGCTGTCGAGGTGGTTCTCAGACAGAAACTTACTTCAATCTTCGGACGCAAAGCTGTAGTGCTATTCACCGACGGAGTTGATACGACCAGCCGGCGCGCCAGTTACTCCAGCACAATTCGGGACGCGGTGGAATCCGATGGTGCTGTTTACAGTGTCGCCTATAACACGGCTAACTCATTACCAATTAATGCGGGAGGTTTGCCGCGGAGAGGTGGAATAATTCTTAACTTTCCCTTTCCAGGATCCGGTGGAGGAGGTCCAGGCATGGGTGGCCCGAACCCAGGTGACTACCGGCGAGCCGACCAGTACTTGCACGAGATTGCGCAGGAGTCGGGAGGACGCTTCTTTCGCGGCGATTCAATGGTAGGACTCTCCTCGGCTTTTGCCCAGGTTGCAGATGAACTTCGTCGCCAGTACAGCATTGGTTACTACCCGCCTGCAGGACAGTCAGGTCAACGGCGAGCCATCAAGGTGCGCGTGAATCAACCGGACCTGGTTGTTAAAGCGCGCGAAAGCTACGTCTATTCCCAAAGGGCAACCACTGAAAAAGGGAAATCTGATCAGCGGCCGGCGGAAACCGGCACGCAAGCCAAGCCT
>JBDUCF010000018.1:0-16214 GCA_040003545.1 Pyrinomonadaceae bacterium
AAGGATCCTGCAAAGACCGTCGGCGAACTGGTTACTGAGAAGGTCGCCAAGACCGGAGAAAAGATCACCATCCGTCGATTCACCCGCTATAAAATGGGCGAAGGACTGGCGAAACGTGATGAAGACTTCGGCAATGAAGTCGCTGCGCTTGCCGGGGGCGGGGAATAGAGTTTCAAATTTCAGATTCGGCAAACACCTGGAATTGAAACTTCGTCTTGAAACCTGAAACCAAACAGATGTCAGCTCCAAACGCCAAAGGGACCGCATCGGCTTATCGCCGCATTCTCCTGAAGATTTCCGGAGAAGCGTTGATGGGGGAACAGAACTACGGCATCGATGTTCAGGTGGCGCGAAACGTAGCTGAAGAGATCAAAGCGGTACACGCGCTCGGTGTGCAAGTGGCAGTTGTGGTTGGAGGCGGCAACATCTTTCGCGGCGTGTCAAAAAGCGCGGGAGACATGGACCGTTCCTCAGCAGACTACATAGGCATGCTGGCAACCGTTATGAATGCGGTAGTGTTGCAGGACGCGCTGGAAAAAATCGACGTGAAGACGCGCGTACTGTCCGCTATCGACATTCCGCAGTTAGCTGAGTCGTTTATCCGCCGCCGCGCGGTGCGTCACCTGGAAAAGGCACGCGTCGTAATCTTCGCTGCGGGCACCGGTAATCCCTACCTGACAACCGATACCGCGGCCGCTCTGCGCGCGCTGGAAGTGAAGGCCGATGTCATTCTGAAAGCGACGAAAGTAAAAGGCGTCTATTCCGCCGATCCAATGACCGATCCCAACGCAGTGCGTTATGATTGCATTACTTACCAGGAAGTTTTGGAGCGGCAGTTGAAGGTGATGGACGCCTCGGCGATCTCTCTTTGCATGGATAACAACCTGCCCATCGTTGTTTTTAACATGCGCGAATCCGGAAATATCATGCGCGTGGTGCAGAACCAACCGGGCATCGGCACGTTAGTCTGTTTGCAGAAACCTGATGATCGGAAACCGTAAACTGTGAAGCGAGAATGGACGGCTGTCACGAAAGCCGCTACTTGCAATTCACATTGACGCTTTACGGAGAACTTATGAGCGAGAAGGATGTAATCAAAGAAACCCGTCCGCGCATGGAGACGGTAATCGAGGACGTGCGGCGAAAATTGGCCACCGTACGTACCGGCCGCGCCGCAGTAAGCTTGCTGGACAGTGTGATGGTCGATTACTACGGCACGCCGACTCAGCTTACTCAGATGGCCTCGGTGCATGCTCCCGAACCGCAGATGCTGACCGTTCAGCCCTGGGACCAGACCCAACTGGTTGCGGTTGAAAAGGCCATCCGCGCTTCCGATCTTGGCCTGAATCCCTCGAATGACGGCAAACTGGTGCGGATTCCAATTCCGCCGCTGACTGAAGAGCGGCGGAAACAATTGGCGAAACAAGTGCATGAGATTGCCGAGGATCATCGCACGGCAATTCGAAATATTCGTCGCGACGCCAATGAACGGCTGAAGAAAATGTTCAAGGACAAAACTATTTCCGAGGACAACGAGCGCGATGGGCTCGACGAAGTACAGAAGCTCACGAATACTTTCACGGGCAAGATCGACGAACTTTCAAAAAGCAAAGAGCATGAGCTCATGAGCGTCTAGTATTGTTTCAGTGGGCGCTAGAGAAGTGCTGTTCCCGGCTCTTTACATCAAACGTTTCTGCCAGCAGCATCGACTGGCAATTCATCAGATGATCGCGCATCTCTCCGGCATCCTGCTTTCCAAGCAACCCAACTCCGTTATAGTTGACGTCGGCGGCGTGGGCTACGAGCTCATCATTCCAGTATCAACTTTCTATGAGTTGGAAGAAACGGGTACCAACACCCAGTTGCGGGTGTACACGCACGTGCGGGAAGAGGCGCTGCAGCTCTATGGCTTTAAGACGGCGCGCGAGCGAGAATTATTTTTGCAGATCATTTCTGTCAGTGGTATCGGGCCAAAGATTGCGATTACCCTGCTGTCCGGTATGGGCGCCAACGAGATCATTGCTTCGATCCGCACCAACAACCTGGCGCGCTTAACTTCGATCCCGGGGGTCGGCAGAAAGACCGCCGAGCGTTTGGTAGTGGAACTACGAGACAAGATTACTGCGCTCTCGTCGCCCGCGCTCGAAGAAGAGTTTTCCGGCGAGCCCGGCCAGCGCCCGGCCACGTCAGCCGATGCGATGCGCGATGATTCGCTGTCAGCCCTTTTGAATTTGGGTTATCAAAAGACGGCGGCCGAGAAAGCTATCAAAGCCGCAATAGACGAAGGCGGCGATCTTTCCGTCGAGTTAATTCTGCGTCGCGGCCTGCGCTCGCTCTCGAGATAAAAAACTCGAGCGGGTCAACTTGCGGTTGACGATTCATCATTTCCGAGTCACGATTCACATCCAGCATGTCCAACAAAGCGCAGCCGGCAGAAGCCAGGAATCTGCCACCCTCCGAAGATGAAAAGCAGTACGAGCTATCGCTGCGCCCTACCCGGCTGGCCGAATACATCGGCCAACGCAAGGCCAAAGACAATCTGCGCATTTACATGAAAGCGGCGCTGGGCCGGAAGGAAGCGCTGGATCACGTTTTGCTGACGGGGCCTCCGGGACTGGGGAAGACTACGCTGGCGCACATCATCGCTAACGAGATGGGCGCGGAACTGCGCGGCACGGCCGGACCCGCGATCGAAAAAACGGGAGACATTGCGGCCCTGCTGACCAATCTGCAGGAAGGCGACGTGCTCTTCATTGATGAGATCCATCGTTTGATTCCGGCGCTCGAAGAAAAGCTTTATCCGGCGATGGAGGATTATCATCTCGATCTGTTGATTGGCCAGGGCACTGCGGCGCGCTCAATAAAGCTGGAGCTGCCGAAGTTTACTTTGATCGGAGCGACCACGCGCGCCGGGCTAATCACGGCTCCCTTGCGTGGGCGCTTCGGAATTCAATTCCATTTGGATTTTTATCCAAACGAAGACCTGGAAGTTATTTGCAAGCGCTCGGCAGAGATTCTGGGTGTAGAGATCGATGAGGCCGGCGGACGTGAAATCTCCCGCCGGGCGCGCGGTACACCTAGAATCGTCAACCGCCTGTTGCGGCGCGTGCGGGATTATGCCGAAGTTGATTACGACGGCCGTATCACCGAGGATGTGGCCCGTGATGCGCTCAATCGTATGGAAGTGGACACCTACGGTCTGGATGAAATGGATCGCAAACTCTTGACTACGATCATCGAGAAATTTGAGGGCGGGCCCGTCGGACTGGGCACGATTTCAGCATCCATCCACGAAGAGAAAGATGCTATCGAAGAGATAATTGAGCCCTACTTAATTCAGATCGGCTTTCTTAATCGCACCCCCCGCGGCCGAATGGCGACGCCGCTCGCTTACGAGCATTTCGGTATTAGAACCTCAAGGCCGAATAAACCAAGCCTCTTCGATTCAGTTTAGAACATACCGGGATATTCAAATGCTACGTTTGCTGAAATGGCTGGCTTCTTTTACCCGTCACTCCTTTGGCGTTCGCAACCGCTCGCCCTGGATGACGATGTTCATTCATACCATCCATGAGTTTGACGAAAACGACCTGTTCACGTCAGCAGCGGCCATGAGTTACTTTGGGATTCTGACGTTGTTTCCCGCCCTGCTCTTGCTGCTGGCGCTAAGCAATTGGATTGCCGCCGGCAGCCAGATGTTATCGCATGTGGTTCAGGTATATCCGGGATCGAGCAAATTTCTTAGCGATACGATTCGGGCCCTCTCCGGATTAGGAACTGGCGTAATCATCACCTGCGTAGTCCTAACGTTTTGGGCGGGCTCGTGGGTCTTTGCCGTTATCGAACGCGCGATGAGTCGCATCTGGCGGACGACTCCGCGGACTTTTCTGCATGGCCGGGCGCTAACCCTCGGCATGATCGGCATCGTGGGAGTGTTACTGTCATCTTCAGTTCTCGTCACCTCAATCCTGGTCGCGTTACAGGAGACCGCAATGCGGCTCTCGCCGCGACAACTGGAGAACTACAGATTGCTGGCATCTGTCGGCAGCGCGTTCTGGCAACTTATCTTTGCTCTGGTCAGCGTGCTGGTCACGATTGTCCTCTTCGTCATCGTCTACCGCTTCATGCCCAATGCCTACGTGACATTGCGCGATACGCTGCCGGGTGCGGTGGTGGCCGGGCTGTTATGGGAAGCGGCAAAGTACATCTTTGCCTGGAGTCTGAACTATTTTCACTACGACGAGATTTATGGATCCGTTGGCGCCGTGGTGGCCGTGCTCACGTGGGGTTACGTTTCCAGTCTGATACTTTTGTTTGGCGCCCAGCTGACGGCAGTTTTTCACTACGAACATACCGATCATCTCGAACAGGTGCCCACTCCTGTCGAGGGCATCGCCTCGGTCTCCTGATCGCTCCGGAAGAAGTTTTCCTTTCTGAAGTACCCAACTCTGTTATGCACCTCTCCGATTTCGCTTACGAGCTTCCCGAAAAACTGATCGCCCAGGAACCGGTGACGCCGCGTGATTCCTCGCGCATGCTGGTAGTTAATCGCGCTGACCGCACCTGGCAGGACGCACGTTTTACGGACTTCCCTTCCTTCATCCAACCGAATGATGCCGTTGTTCTCAACAACACCAGCGTCTTTCCGGCGCGACTGATTGGCGAAAAAAACCCGTCCGGTGGGCGGGTGGAGCTCTTTTTGATTAGCGAGCGGGAACCGGGGATCTGGGAAGCTTTGGTGAAACCCGCGCGCCGGATCGGTGTTGGAGCGCATATTAACTTCGGCAGTTCATCACTGTGCGCAGAAGTAACCCAATGTCTGCCAGAGGGACTGCGCATCGTCAACCTTCAATGCGAAGGATCGTTGGAACAGGAGCTGGAGCGAGTGGGACAGACTCCGTTGCCGCCGTATATAAAGCGTCCGGGCGGGTCATCAACTGAGGATCGAAAACGCTATCAGACTGTCTACGCGCGCCAGCGCGGTGCGATTGCGGCGCCGACGGCGGGGCTGCACTTTACACCTCGCGTCCTTGAAGAGGTTACAGCGCGTCAGGCCCGGCTGGTTGAGATAACGCTGCACGTGGGCTACGGCACTTTCGAGCCAGTACGCGTTGATGAAATAGACGAGCACTCAGTCGGACCCGAACACTACGAAATAAGCCAGAAGGCAGCTGCCGCGATAAACAGTTCCCGGGAGCGGGGCGGTCGAGTTGTGGCCACGGGGACCACTACCGCGCGGGCGCTGGAGTCAGCAGTTGATGATGGGGGTCGCGTGCAGCCCCGCAATGATTTGACCAGACTTACTATCAGACCGGGTTACCCATTTCGCGCTGTGGAAGTACTTCTGACAAATTTTCATTTGCCACAGTCTTCCCTGCTGGTTCTGGTGGCCGCATTTGCCGGCCTTGATCTGGTGCTTCAGGCTTACCGGCACGCAGTCGAAGCTGAATATCGCTTTTACAGTTACGGTGACTGCATGTTAATTATCTAGACGACGTGACGCCCGCGAGGCGGCAAGTTATAATGGCGTCCGCGTCGCTGCGGCGAACAACTGATAACTTATGGCTGTACTCAAGAAATTTCGTTCGCGTTGGTGGTCTCAGAGTGAACCGCCCCCCGCATACCCGTCACTGGCGGATCCTTTGATCGTTCCACATTCCGGTCCGGCGGATTCGGCCTACGACCTGCGGCCGCTTACCATTTCCCACCTGGACGATTGCTGGAAGCTGGATCAGCGCTGCTTTGTAGACGGAGAAGCGTATAGCCGCGAAACGTTCGAGTATCTTCTAACGGCGGGCGAATCCGTCTCTTACCGGATCGTGTCCCACTCTGGCGTGATGGCTGGTTTTGTAATAGGCCTGGTCGAACCTGATCACACCGGTCACATTACGACTATCGGGATCGCCCCGGAGCACCGGCGAAAGCGTCTGGCAAGTATGCTGATGCAAAAAGTGGAAGAGGGTTTTCGCCGTCGCCGGGTGCGCCTGGTTCGCCTGGAGGTGCGCTCCGCTAATGTTCCCGCCCAAAAGCTGTATCTCAACCTGGGCTACGCTGTCACACAAAACCTTCCGCGCTATTACTCAAATGGCGGTGACGGCCTTCTGATGGTCAAATCGATAGAATAATTGAAGGGCTTTTCTGGGAGAGGCCTCTAGCTCTTGCGCAGCTCCGTCAGTACCTGCTTGGCCACTGCCTTCAGTGTGTCGAAAACACCGGTGCCGCTGGCCGCAACTGCTTCAACGACGGGTTCACCCTTGCGCTGAAGCTCTGAGGCCATGTCGGTGGTTGAGACAATGTTGGGCAGGTCGCGCTTGTTGAGTTGTAGCGCGTAAGGCAGCTTCATCAAATCATAACCCTGGGAACGTAAGTTCTCTTCAAGGTTGTAGAGCGATTCTATGTTGGCGTCCATGCGCTCTTCTTGCGAGTCAGCGACGAAAACTACTCCATCCACGCCTTTTAGAATCAACTTGCGCGAGGCGTCATAGAAGACCTGGCCAGGCACGGTGTAAAGATGAAATCGGGTTTTGAATCCGCGCACAGTTCCCAGCTCCAGCGGCATGAAATCAAAAAAGAGCGTACGATCTGTCTCCGTGGCCAGACTGATCATCTTGCCTCTGGACTGAGGCGACGTGGAATCAAATATGTATTGCAAGTTCGTCGTCTTCCCACACAGTCCAGGACCGTAGTAAACGATCTTGCAGTTTATTTCTCTCGAAGCGTAGTTAATGAACGTCATGATTGAGTTTGTTGAGGATCGGTGAGTCAGCCGAAAGGGCGAATTCGCGCGATCATCCTACGAGAAAAGACTCTCGATATCTTCGTCCGTGATCTCTCCGAATGGTAACTGTTCGCTGGGTTCAAGTTGCTCGGACCGACGCGAAACCTCTTCAAAAATTGTAGCAAGCTCCTGAGCCACCTGTCGGGAGCGAAGCTTTACCAGGCCCAGGCTGGAGCGCTCGTCAAATACGACTACCAGCAGAAGCCGGCCCACAACGTTAATATGAATGCTTTCGTGCTCGCCCTCGTGTGAAAGAGTAGGAAATTCCTTTTCGCCGATCAACTCTGCCATCCCCCCGGTGGCCGCAACGTTACCGGCAGCCAATGAGGCCAGACTAGTGGTATCAAGCCCTGTCACATCACCGTGCGCGGCGATTTGTTGGCCATCTTTATCCACCAGGAACACCACACGAGCTGCGGAGTCCAAGCGGAGCCGCGCCAGAACAGCTTTGATCTCGTGATACTGCTGCTCGCGCATTAGGATGGGACCGTCTGCCATCAATACAGCTTTCTTGAAGAGCTCAGAACGAGCAAGACCGAAGGGCGAAACGAAAACCTGGCGGGGATTGAGTCTGAGAGCTAAGTACTTTACTTGAAAGGCCTTTCATATTCCCGCACCGAACGAAAGGCCTTCATCATTCGCCTGATTGAGCCAGGCCGAACACTAACAGTGACCTTAACATAGCGCACACAATGACTTCAAGTGTTTTCCTCTGTTTGGCTGGGCATTCAGCAGTTCAACCTGCCGGGCCGGGAGGCGGCCGCAAACCCTACTCTTTAGTTGATTTACACGAAAAGCTGTGTTAAGGTGTCGCGAGTCTTTTCCAGGGGCAACTCCTAATGAGTTAGCTGTCCTTTCGAAGTCGGAGGCTTTGCATGAGCAGTCCTATGGTTAAGGGCGTCAAAAGGTCTCCGTTGCGCTCAACCTCGCGTCACTCTTCAACGTCCACAACTGGTAGAAGCCGGAGCTTGGCGGGCAAGTCGGTGCGTCTCAAGCCGATCACCAAACGTTCGTCTTCAGGCAAAGCTCCAGCGCAAAAGGCAAAGAAGTCGGGTTCAGTCTCCGCGTCGAAAGCTAAAGTCGCTGGCAAGAAAAAGGCTGCCTCTTCAAAAAGCCGCACGCCCCCCCGTCCGCATAAGGTTGCAAAGCCGCGAAAAGCGGCGGGCAAAGCGTCCGCAGTTGCACGGTCAAGCAAACCTAAGACAAGAGCTACACCATTACCGGCACGCTCGCTGAAACCCGCGTTGCGCACGATGCCGCGACAACCCGCGCCGCCACCACCGCCCCCGAAGCCTACTCGAGATGAAGCCGCGGCCTTGAAGGCTTTTGAGCGGGCCCATAAAGAGTTTAGCCGGGGACAGTTCGCTGAGGCCCGGAATCAGTTTCGCGCTCTGGTGGAAAAATACTCCGGCGTTTCTGAAGTAACCGCGCGTGCTCGAACCTATTTGGCGATATCGGAAGCTCGCTTGCGCACGGAAACGATGTTGCCCCGCGATGCCGATTCTCTTTACGATCGAGGCGTCATCGAACTGAACCGGGGCGAGTATGTGGCTGCTCAGGAACTTTTTGAGCGCGCGCTAAAGCGCGAGCCGAATGCCGGTCATGTCCACTATGGTCTTGCCGCCACTCGGGCCCGCCTGGGTTCGATCGACCTGGCCCTGGAGTCACTACGACGCGCACTCGATGCTCAGCCCAGCCTACGCATCCGGGCCCAGCACGATCAGGATCTCAGCGCCCTCCGTAACGATCCTGATTTTGATAAATTAGTCTTTACGCCTCGACCGTAGGAGTTTACCCCTCTCTACCACGTATTTCTCGTTGTTCAATTTGCTACATTCTGTTTTGAGAGGCTTGTGCTTTTCGGTATCATTCCGAACGGCGTCTTACCCAGTCGCTTGCGGAGGTTGGACTTGCAATCTGTGGATGTGAATCGCGGTCTCAAACTGGTGGCTATCGGTGGCGGCACAGGGCTTTCTACTTTGCTGGCCGGCCTGAAGGTCCTGGTGGCCCACAATAATGAAGGCGGCAGCCGACTGGAAACTCTGTCAGCTATTGTTACCGTGTCTGACGATGGCGGCAGCTCTGGTCGCTTGCGCGAAGAGCTGCAGATGCTCCCTCCCGGGGACATACGCAACTGCATGATTGCACTCTCGGAAGACTCGACACTCTTGTCGCGTTTGTTCCGTTATCGCTTTCGCGGGGAAGGCGAGCTCGGGGGTCATAGCTTTGGAAATCTCTTCCTGGCGGCGCTAACAGAGGTGACCGGCGACTTTGTCGAAGCAGTTCGGTTGTCTTCTGAGGTGCTTGCCAGCAAGGGTCATATTTTCCCGGCAACCATAAACGATGTTCGCCTCGTGGCGGAACTCGAGGATGGAACGGAAGTCCGCGGCGAGACGCAAATCACGGCTTCGCGTAATCCGATCCGGCAGCTGCGGCTTGAACCGGAGCAATGTCTTCCCTTGCCGGAAGCCCTTACCGCAATTCGCGTCGCGGACGTGATCACGGTAGGGCCAGGCTCCCTTTACACGAGCATCTTGCCGAACTTACTCGTTTCCCGTGTAGCTCAAGCCATTGGCGAGGCCCAGGCTACCAGGATTTTTGTTTGCAATCTGATGACCCAGCCGGGCGAAACAGACGACTACACGGCTGCTCAGCACCTGGAGACAGTGCGACGCTACGCTCCCGAAATCAACTTTGACTTCGTAGTCGTGAACGATCGGAAGATCACCGCCGACCAGGCGGTCCGATATGCCGCCGATGGCGCTTACCAAATCGGCGATAAGGACATCGGGTTAGATAGTTTTTGTGCTTGTGGAACCGAGTTGGTGCGCGCCGATCTCCTGGATGGAGACGAGAAGGTCCGCCACAATTCAGAACGGCTCGCCCGCGTCGTAATGGCCTGCTGGGAAAAAGCCCGCTCGACTGCCGGCATTGCAGTGCACTGATCGCGATGCAAATACAACCTACCAGTCGCACCGATAATTTAGCGCTCGATGTCTTGATAATGGCCGCTGGATTGGGAACGCGCATGCGTTCGGCCAGGGCGAAGGTGTTGCACGAGCTGGGCGGGCGTCCTTTGATTGCGCACATATGTCGTGCCGCCTTTGCCCTGAATCCCCGGCGAATTTACGTTGTTGTAGGACACCAGGCCGACGAGGTCAGGGCCGCCGTTGTCGATGAGTTCGGCGACCAGCGGGTGTCGTTCATCAATCAAGTGGAGCAACGCGGTACCGGCGACGCGGTCAGCGCGGCCCACGATGTTCTTTCCCAATCAGATTCCACTGTCCTGGTACTCTCTGGCGATGTGCCCCTCGTTCGTACGGACACACTGGGCGCACTTGTCGAGCATCATCGCAATTCCGGCGCAAAGGAATGCGGCTGCACAGTCTTGACGGTCAAACTGGAAAACCCGAGTGGTTACGGCCGTATTGTTCGCGATGACGATGGACGTTTTTTGAAGATTGTAGAACAAAAAGACGCCACCCCTGACGAGCGTCAAATCCGCGAGATAAACGCGGGCCTCTATTGTTTTGAAGCGCGGTCACTTTTTAAAGCGCTCGATCGCATCCAGCCCGTCAACCAGCAGGGCGAATATTATCTAACCGATGTTCCGCAGATCCTGCTGAGCGATGGTAAAGCGGTCGAAATCTACCTTCACCAGGATGCCCGCGAGGTTTCCGGCGTCAACACGCGCGCCGATCTGGCGGAGTTCGAGAACATGCTGCGCCGGGGCGCCATACGACGCCTGATGATTGATGGGGGAGTTACCTTTATCGATCCTTCCCACGCCTATATCGGCGTTGACGCTCAAGTCGGCCGTGACACCATCATCCATCCCGATGTCAGTATCGAAGGTAAATCCGTAATAGGAGAAGGCTGCGAGATTCGCTCAGGCTCGCGTATTACCAATTCCCAAATTGGCAATCGCGTGGTAGTTAAAGATCATTGCGTGATAGTTGATTCCGAGGTTGGGGACAATTGCGCCGTCGGCCCGTTCGCGCATTTGCGTATGAACACCCGGATGGAGACCGGCTCGGTGGTGGGAAACTTTGTTGAAGTGAAGAAGACGCGAATTGGTCGTGGCACCAAGTCCATGCATCTGACATATCTTGGCGACGCGACCATTGGCGAGCACACCAACATCGGCGCCGGCACCGTTACTTGCAATTATGACGGCAAAGACAAACATCAGACGATCATCGAGGACAATGTGCGCATCGGCTCTGACACAATGCTGGTTGCCCCCGTGCGCGTCGGGAGTGGATCGGTAACCGGCGCCGGCTCCGTTGTCACTGAAGATGTGCCGCCTAACACTTTAGTGGTAGGCGTGCCGGCAGTCGTGAAGAAACAACTGGAAAGAAAAGCGGAACCCATGAAAGCCAAGAAGTGACTACTTTCCTTATCAACCTAACCACCATCAACAATCCTTCATTTTAAGAAATTATGTGCGGAATAGTTGGCTACGTCGGTAACAAGCAAGTCGTGCCTTTGATCATCGAAGGGCTGCGCAAACTTGAATATCGTGGCTACGACTCAGCCGGCATTGCGGTTGTTGACGGCAAGAACCAGCTGGAAATTCGCCGGGCTGAGGGCAAGCTGCGCAATCTCGAGGAAGTTATTCGCCTCGATCCCATCGACGGCACATATGGAATGGGCCACACGCGCTGGGCCACGCATGGGCGTCCCACGGAAGAAAATGCGCATCCACATCGCGACTGCACCGGGCGCATCGTCGTGGTCCACAACGGCATCATCGAGAACTACCTGCAATTGAAAGATCAGCTCAGAAAAAAAGACCATCAATTCGTTACGGAAACCGATACCGAGATCATTGCCCACCTGATTGAGGAATATCAAAAAACCGGCGCCGGCTTTGAAGCGGCAGTTCGCCTCGCGGTCAAGGAGTTGCGCGGCATTTTTGCGCTGTCCATCCTCAGCGCCGATGAGCCCGACACAATCATCTCCGCCCGCGAAGGCCCGCCCGTGGTCATCGGCCTGGGCGATGGTGAATACTTCGTCGCTTCAGACATTCCAGCAATCCTGCAACACACGCGGGATGTTTTCTTTCTTGGCGACGGCGAGATTGCCGTGCTGACGAAACAGTCTGTCCGGGTCACTGATTTCGACGGCAATCCGATCGAGCCCGTAAAGCAGCGCATCACCTGGGACCCGATTCAGGCGGAGAAAGGCGGCTTCAAGCATTTCATGCTCAAGGAGATTTACGAGCAGCCGCGCGCCGTCAGAGACACGGTCCAGGGTCGGGTTTCACTCGATACCGGCCACGTCTTTCTCGATGAGATGAAGAACATCACCGCGGATGACTTCAAGCGATTCAACTCAATCAAGATCGCCGCGTGTGGCACATCACTCCATGCCGGGCTGGCCGGCAAGTACATGATTGAACAACTGGCGCGCTTGAATGTTGAGGTTGATTACGCTTCCGAGTTTCGCTATCGAGATCCGGTGCTGGATGAAAATACTCTGCTGCTGGTTATTTCACAGTCGGGCGAAACAGCGGACACGATTGCGGCCATGCGAGAAGTAAAGCCGCGCGGCGTAAAGTGTCTGGCGATCTGCAATGTGCAGGGCTCAATGATTATGCGCGAAGCTGACGGCACGGTCCTGACGCACGCCGGGCCCGAAATCGGAGTTGCTTCGACCAAGGCCTTCACCTCGCAGATGATTGCCCTCTACCTGCTGGCGCTCTACTTAGGTCAGGTGCGCGGCGTTCTTAACACCGACGAGGTCAAGTACCATGCGCAGGAACTCGCTGAGCTGCCGGTGAAGATGGAGCACCTGCTGAATGACTCAGACGGAATCGAAGAACTCTCGAGGGAGTTTTTCCGCGTTACTGATTTCCTGTATCTCGGCCGCGGTATTAATTTTCCCATCGCCCTGGAAGGCGCGCTCAAACTTAAAGAGATTTCCTATATCCACGCCGAAGGCTATCCCGCCGGCGAGATGAAGCACGGTCCCAACGCGCTCATCGACGAGCGCCTCCCGGTAATGTTCATCAACACGCGCGAAGACGGCAACCGGGCTTCCGAGCTTCGCTACGAAAAGACGCATTCAAATATCGTCGAAGTCAAAGCTCGCGAAGGCGTAGTACTTTCCGTTCTGACCGAAGGCGATTCGATGTCGTCATTAGTTTCCGATCACGTGATTAGCATCCCCCCATCGAGCGATCTTCTTTCGCCAATTCTTTCAGTCATTCCCCTGCAGCTCCTCGCGTATCACATCGCCGTGCGCCGCGGTTGCGACGTGGACCAGCCGCGCAACCTGGCGAAGTCTGTGACTGTCGAATAGACATTGGCAGCAAAGAACGACATCGAGCCGCGGATTCACGCGGATAAACGCCGATCAGAACAAACTGTGGATAAACAGCCGGCCGCTCCTTACAAACCAACCAGAGAACAGCTGCTAGCCTCCGCGGGCAAGACCATTTCCGACGTGATCGCGCCGGACCTGCGCGTTCTGTTTTGCGGAATCAATCCCGGTTTGTACTCAGGAGCGACGGGTCATCACTTTGCCCGGCCGGGCAACAGGTTCTGGCCGGCTCTGCTCGCGAGCGGGTTCACAGATCGACTGCTATCTCCGGCCGAAAAGCGCGAACTACTGAAGGACGGTTACGGCATTACCAACGTCATTGCCAGAACAACGGCGTCCGAAACTGACCTGAGGAAAGATGAATACGCCATCGGGGCGCGGCGACTAAGAACAAAACTGCGACGCTACCAGCCAAAGTTTCTTGCCGTATTGGGCATCGGCGCCTATCGAGTTGCGTTCAATAAACCAAAGGCGATCCTGGGCCGTCAGGAAGAAAAGATCTGCGATACCATTGTGTGGGTGTTGCCGAATCCGAGCGGTTTGAACGCGCACTACCAGGCAAAAGAACTGGCACGTTTGTTTCGCGAGCTGCGCGAGGCGGTTGATATTGAGTGCTCATCGTAAGAGGCTTTGTCAGTACCACCCGCGGTAGCGGGTGGGTTAATCAGCCTGTTGGAGCTACCCACCCGCTACCGCGGGCGGTACTGACCCGTTGTCGGTCCTCATTTCTCAATTCCCCACAGACAGACTAATATCAATACTTTATTCCCATGACTGATTTTCTCTCTTCACTCAATGAAGAACAGCGCCAGGCCGTCACCGCGACCGATGGCCCGATACTAATCCTTGCCGGCGCCGGCTCAGGCAAGACGCGCGTCATCGCCCACCGCATCGCTTACCTGATCGCTGAGCGCGGCGTCGCGCCTTGGCACATTCTGGCCGTGACGTTCACCAACAAAGCGTCGCAGGAAATGCGTAGCCGCGTCGATCAGCTCCTGAAAGGCCTGGAGCTCAACAGCGCGCCGTTGATATCAACCTTCCACAGTCTGTGCGGGCGCATCCTGCGGCGCGACATACAGGCGCTCAATGAAGGCTACACGCGGTCCTTTACGATTTATGATCAGGACGATTCGCTGCGGCTGGTGAAGAATTGCATTAAGGACCTCGGCCTCGACGACAAGCAGGTTGGACCACGCGCGGCGCAATCCGCCATTAGCGCGGCCAAGAATCGCGGCCAGGACCCGGACAGCTACGCCGCGCAGGCTGAATACATCGACGAGAAACGCGTCTCCATCGCCCGCGTCTTTATTCTTTACGAAGAACGACTGCGCAACAATAATGCCCTGGACTTTGATGACCTGCTGATAAAAGCGGTGCGACTGCTACGTGACGTGCCGGAAGTGCGCGAGAAGTATAACGACAGATTTCGTTACATCCTGGTCGATGAATACCAGGACACAAACTCTTTGCAGTTCGCCCTGGTCAGCTTCCTCACTGAGAAGCAGCAGAACATCTGCGTCGTCGGCGATCCGGACCAGAGCATTTACAAATGGCGCGGCGCCGACATCAGTAACATTCTGAACTTCGAGCAGCACTTTCCCGCCACCAAAGTAATCCGGCTGGAACAGAACTATCGCTCTACTCAAAACATTCTCGATGTCGCCAGCGCGGTGGTCAGGCACAACGTCGAGCGCAAGGAGAAAAGTCTCTGGACGCAGAATCCGCCCGGCGAGCGCATACGTTACTACCAGGCAATGGATGCGGAATCCGAAGCGCGCTTCGTGGCCGCCAGAATCGAAGACCACCGTTCGGCTGAGTCCGAAATCCGCGCCGCGGTGCTCTATCGCACCAACGCGCAATCACGCGTCTTTGAAGAGGCGATGCGCCGCGCCAGTTTGGCGTACAACATCGTGGGTGGCTTCTCTTTTTATGAGCGCATGGAAGTGCGCGACGTCATCGCGTATCTCAAGCTGGCATTGAATCCCAACGACTCGATTGCCCTGCAGCGCGTCATCAACAGCCCGCCTCGAGGCATCGGCAAACTAACGCTTGATGAGATCGAACGCCACGCAAAAGATTACGGTGTTTCATACTGGGAAACGATTTCGCTGTTGACTGCCGGCGGCCCGCAACGCCTGTCGCAACGCGCCATTGCCGCGCTAAAGAACTTTAAGAACATCATCCTCCATCTTTCCGAGCTGGCAGGTGGAAGCGCGGGCATCCTGCCCGCGGCGTTGAGGCATAGCCTCGACGAATCAAAAGATGATGACGTGCCGGAAAGGCAGAGCCTTTCCGCACCTCAGACGGCAGAGCCGCAACGCGATCCCGGTAACAGCGCTACCGCCAGCGCGGTCTCCGACCGGGGCAGTAGCCCGACCGTCAGGGAGGGCGTCGATCTTAGCAGTGCGCGCGACCACGTCACCGTCTCCGACTCCCTGGTCTCCGATCTTGTCAAAGCCGCCATCCTGGACACCGGCTACGAGAACGCCCTCAAGGGCGAAAACACCGACGAAGCCGAAGCGCGGCTGGAGAACCTGCAGGAGCTCGTCAACGCCGCAGTCGATTATGACGACCAAGGCGCCGAAGGCTTGCGCGATTTCATCGATCATTCAGCGCTGGTTTCCGATACCGATCAATACAAGCGCGATGCGCCGGTGACCTTGATGACTGCGCATTCGGCGAAGGGCCTCGAGTTCCCTCTTGTCTTCATCGTAGGTCTTGAGGATGGATTGTTTCCGCATTCACGCTCGGCAACCGATGCGGCGGAGTTGGAAGAAGAGCGGCGTCTTTGTTACGTGGCAATGACTCGCGCGGAAAGGTTCCTGTACGTGTCGCACGCAGTGAAGCGGCGTGTTTACGGTGAAGAGCTGGCGTCGGAGCCTTCGCAGTTTCTGAACGAGATGCCGCTCGAGTTGATCGAAGACCTTTCGCGCGGAAACTCCTGGCTGGCATTCGCGCGCGGCTCGTCCGTATTGAAAGACGATGGCGAGCTGAAATCCCATCGCGATACTAAAGCCAGGGCACAGTACGCCGGCAAGACCTACGACAGTGTTGAATCGATCGCCGACTTCTTTCGCAATCGCGCCGCCAACATGCCCGGCGGAACTCC
>JBDUCF010000019.1:0-16191 GCA_040003545.1 Pyrinomonadaceae bacterium
GATGGCCAGATCACTGGCGATCACGGGTGCGATGTTTACCGTCCTTTCGTTGGTTACCGGTTCGCTCTGGGGCAAACCAACCTGGGGTACGTGGTGGGCCTGGGATGCGCGGATGACTTCGACCCTGATTCTGCTCTTTCTTTACGTCGGATTCATTTCGCTGCAGGCGGCCATCGATGATCCGCGGCGCGCCGATCGGGCCGGGGCATTACTGGCAATTGTGGGAGTCATAAACGTTCCGATAATTTACTTTTCCGTTGGCTGGTGGAACACATTGCATCAGGGTGCGACAATAAGAATCCTGAACAAACCAACTATGGCGCCGCCAATGCTTGCGGCGATGCTAATAATGCTGGCGGCGTGCTGGCTCTATTCCATCGCAGTTGTCCTGGTCCGTTTGCGTTATATCATCCTGGAAAGAGAACAGAACGTAGCTCGCATGGCACAAGCCGCTTAAGATTATGGACTGGTCAAAATTCTTTTCTATGGGCGGATACGCCTTTTATGTCTGGGGCTCGTATCTGGCTGCGCTTGTCCTTATCGGAGGCGAAGTGGCGCTGCTTTTGAAACGAAAGAAGTCATTAGGAATTCCTGATTCCACGGCTACGGGGGGCGATAACAGATGAAGCGCCGTCATAAACGTATTTCCTTTATTGTCGCCGGGCTTGTCGGACTCGGTATTGCCGCAGCGCTGGTGCTAAGCGCGTTTCAAAATAATCTGGTCTTCTTCTTCAGTCCGACGCAGGTGGCAGCCAAGCAGGCCCCGGTGGGTCGAACCTTTCGGGTCGGTGGCCTGGTTGAAAAGGGCACGCTAAAACGCGATAACGATGGACTGACGGCGCGATTCATAATCACCGACACCGCCAAGACTATTCCGGTCGTCTACAAAGGCATTCTGCCCGACCTGTTTAAGGAAGGCAGAGGCTGCGTAGCCCAGGGACGCGTGGGCAGCGACGGTGTGTTCTATGCCGATCAGATATTGGCAAAGCACGACGAGAACTACATGCCACCGCAGGCGGGACAGGCTATTGATGAAGCAAAGGCTGCGAAGACGCTGGTCGAGAAGTAATCCGGTTTGGAGTGCGGCGCCTGGTCGCCGCTTTTTGTAAACCCTCGGAAAACAAAGCGCCGACAAGTCGGCGCACTCCATAAAATAGATGATTCCTGAAATCGGACAATTTGCGCTGATCATTGCGTTGCTGCTGGCACTGACGCAGGCCATCGTACCTTTGATTGGCGCAGCTCGGGGTAACCGATCATGGATGGCGGTTGCGGTCCCGGCCGGCCAGGCACAGTTCATCTTTGTGGCGATCGCATTCTGCTGTCTGGGATATTCATTCATCACCAACGATTTCTCCGTCTTGAATGTCGCCACCAACTCCAATTCGCAACTGCCATTGCATTATCGCCTCGCAGCCACCTGGGGATCGCATGAAGGTTCCCTTTTGCTCTGGGTGCTGATGCTGGGACTTTGGACGGCGGCCGTCTCGCTTTTCAGCAAGCATCTTCCTGAAGACATGCTGGCGCGCGTGTTAAGCGTGATGGGTGTGATCAGCGCCGGCTTCCTGCTGTTCATGCTCGTGACTTCTAACCCGTTTGCCCGGCAGATTCCTGCCGCATTGGATGGGCACGATCTCAATCCCCTGCTTCAGGATCCGGCGATGGTAGCGCACCCACCGATGCTCTACATGGGCTATGTCGGGTTCTCCGTGGCTTTCGCTTTTGCCATCTCGGCGCTAATCAGCGGCCGCCTGGATGCTACGTGGGCCCGCTGGTCTCGGCCATGGACCACGGTGGCGTGGATGTTTCTGACCTGCGGCATAGCGCTTGGCAGTTGGTGGGCTTATTACGAACTCGGATGGGGCGGCTGGTGGTTTTGGGATCCCGTGGAGAATGCTTCCTTCATGCCGTGGCTGGTGGGCACTGCCTTAATACATTCGCTGGCCGTAACTGAAAAGCGTGGCGGGTTCAAAAGCTGGACAGTGCTCCTGGCCATCGCGGCATTCTCCTTAAGTCTGCTGGGGACGTTCCTGGTGCGTTCCGGAGTGCTGACTTCGGTGCACGCCTTTGCCAATGATCCCAAGCGCGGCATTTTCATCTTAGCTTTTCTGGCCTTTGTTATCGGCGGATCACTTTTACTCTATGCCTGGCGGGCGAAGAATGTAGGTCTGGGTAGCAAGTTTGACCTTATCTCGCGCGAGTCTCTTCTGCTTTCAAACAATGTGCTGCTCGCCGTAGCCGCCGCCTCCGTCCTGCTCGGTACTCTGTATCCGCTAATCATCGACGCTTTGGGCATGGGCAAACTTTCCGTCGGGCCACCTTACTTCAATAAAGTTTTTGGGTTGCTGATGGTTCCCGCGGTATTCCTGATGGGGATTGGCCCGATCGCGCGGTGGAAAAAGTCCAGCGTGCCGGAGTTGGTGGTGCGTCTCCGCTGGGCGTTTCTGGCCAGCGCAGTAGCGGCGTTGATACTGCCGTTCGCTCTGGGAGAGTGGAAGATCCTGGTCAGCTTGGGCCTGCTGCTCGCCCTATGGATTGTCACAACGGCTGCGCTGAATATTTGGGAGCGGGTTAGAACTACCTCAGGCAAATTTAACGTCCTACAAAAGCTGAGAATGCAGAGCCGAAGTTACTATGGAATGCAAGTGGCCCATATCGGCGTTGCAGTCTTCATCGTGGGAGTAACTCTGGTGACGGGCTATCAGTCAGAGAAGGACGTTCGCATGGACGTTGGCGATACCGTCACGGCCGGAGGCTACAGTTTCAAACTAAATGGCGTGAAGAACGTTGCCGGCCCAAACTATATTGCCGCTCGCGCCGAGATCGAGGTCACCAGGAAAGGCAGTGTCATCGGTAAGATGTATCCCGAGAAGCGTAATTACACAGCCACGCAAAATGTGATGACTGAAACGGCAATCGACACCACCCCGTTTCGCGACCTCTACATTTCAATGGGCGAGCCGGTCGCGGGAGGCGCCTGGAGCGTGCGGGTTTATTACAAGCCCTTCGTCGTCTGGATCTGGGGAGGGGCTGTGCTGATGGCAATGGGCGGCGGTTTGGCCGTTAGCGATCGGCGCTATGCCCTGGCAGCGCGCAAACAGCGAATGGCACAGCGAAAACCCCAACCCGCTCCCGCCCTGACCGTAGCCTCGGCTGAAGAATCATGAGCCGTTACGTAATCCCACTTGTTATTTTTCTTCTGCTGGTAGTTTTCCTGGCCATCGGACTCGGCCACGATCCACATGAGGTGCCATCGCCACTTATCAATAAACCCGCACCGGCTTTTCAGTTGGCCCAACTGCAGGAACCTGCGAAAAGTTTTTCCGCCCAGGAGATGCGCGGCAAAGTCTGGCTCCTGAATGTTTGGGCATCGTGGTGCGTTTCCTGCCGGGAAGAACATTCTCTGCTGGTTGATCTATCGCGTTCCGGCGCTGTACCGATCTACGGACTCGATTACAAAGACAAACGCGAGGATGCGCTCTCCTGGCTGAGCGATTTTGGGAATCCTTACGTGTTGAGCGCGTCTGACGCGGATGGCCGCGTTGCCATCGACTACGGCGTTTACGGGGTCCCCGAAACTTATCTGATCGATCGCCAGGGAATTATTCGCTTCAAACAAATTGGTCCTGTCACCACCGAAACTATCGAGAAACAGATTATTCCTCTGGTTAAGGACCTGAATAAATGAGGCGCCTGGCGGTTCAATTCATACTTCTCGCTTTCGTGGTCTCCGCAGCTGTGGCTCAGGAAGCAAAGCCGTTTGCGGAGGATCCAGCGCTTGAGCAGCGCCTGATGAACCTTGCACAGGAACTTCGCTGTCTGGTTTGTCAGAACGAAACGCTCGCTGATTCCCGTGCGGATCTGGCCCTGGACCTCCGCAGCCAAATTCGCGAGCAAATGAAAGCCGGAAGAAGCGACAAAGAGATCGTGGCCTTCCTGACTACGCGCTACGGCGACTTCATTCTCTATCGTCCACCCGTCAAGCCCACCACCTACTTGTTATGGTTTGGTCCTTTCGTTCTGATGATCGTTGGGCTCACGCTCTTGTTTCGGAATCTGAAACAAAGACGAGAGTTGATTATTGATAAGCCTTTGTCTCAGGATGAACGGCGCCGCGCTGAGGAACTCCTCGGAATTGAACCCGGCAAAGTTGTGCCTGACCAGGTCCTTCCGGACAAGGAGACGGCATGATCATTTTTTGGCTGGTAAGCGCATTCTTCCTGGTGATTGCCCTGGCATTTATTCTCCCTCCTTTGCTGAAAGGTCCAGACAAGAATCAGGAGGGGGCGGATAGCGGACGGCAGGAGGCAAACCTTTCGGTTTACAGAGATCAGCTTGGTGAGATGGAAAGAGATTTAAGGAACGGGATTCTGAGTCCTGAACAATACCGGCAGGATCGCGATGAACTGGAGCGGCGTCTGTTGGAAGATGTGTCGGCAAAACGCGGAGGAGGCGAACCGGCCCCGGTCAAAATGGGGAGCGGAGGTCGTGGTCTTGTTTACGGAATAGCGATAGGCATTCCCGTCGTGGCCATCGCTCTTTATTTGACGCTGGGTAACCCGAATGCTATCTCCGCTTCGGGCCCGGCGCCGTCGAACACAGCCCGTCCCGCGCCGGCGGCGGGCCCAATGAGCTCATCAGCCAACGGTCAGCGCTCGCCACAACAGATCGAGGCAAATGTCGCCGCCCTTGCCAAACGCCTCGAGCAAAATCCCGGTGATGTCCAGGGTTGGATGATGCTGGCCCGATCGTACAGCTCGATGGAGAAGTTCAGCGATGCCAGCGCTGCCTACGCGAAAGCTACCGCTTTAAAAACGGACGACGCAAACCTTTGGGCCGAATATGCGTTTTCAATGGCAATGGCCAATGGACGGAGTCTCCAGGGTCAACCATCCGATCTAATCCACAAAGCGCTGCAGGTTGATCCGGAAAATCCGAAGGCGCTTCAGCTCGCCGGCAGCGCTGCGTTTGAAGCGAAGGACTACCAGAAGGCAATCGAATACTGGCAGCGAGTCTTGCAAAAGACTTCGCCGGAATCGGAGGTCGGCCAGGCCATTGCCGAACGGATTGGTGAAGCCAGGAACCTGGCCGGCGGTGTAAAGTGACCTCTTGTCAGAACCGCCTGCGGTAGCGGGCGGGCAACAAATTTTCCAGACAGATCGAGTTCAAGTAAAAACAGGAGAAATGACATGTCAGAAGCAAAAAGAAAAGTGATTGACTGCAGGCTTCATCCCAGCGAAAAAGGATGCACGGTCAGCATCGAAGGAACAGAAGAAGAAGTGCTGGAGGCGGCAGCACAGCACGCCGTGATCAGCCACGGGCACACTGAGAGTCCTGAATTGCGCGAGCAAATTCGTACCATCATGAAGGACGCTAGCTAGACCCTTTGGAGTGCGGCGACTTGTCGCCGCTTTGGTTTGGCGGCGGTTGGACTCCGCATTCTGAAAAACGCGACTAAGAAATGGTCGCGACCGAGTAAAGCGCTGACAAGGCAGCGCACTCCAAAGACTGAAATCGGTGCCACTGGATTTAACTAAACAATGACAAGAGACAATCTACTATTTTCGATAATCGGTTTGCTGTTGGGCTTCATCTGCGGCTTCATGTTCGCCAGCAACCTGAGTCAACGTAACCAGACTGCGCCGACGGCCGCCGTAGGCAGCCAGATGCCGGCTGATCATCCGCCGGTGGCCGGGGATTCCGGTGGCGGAAACCCGCAACAGGTTTTCGCCCAGGTCCAGGCAGCGATGAAAGAGGCCCGCGAACAGCCCAACAATTTTGACGCTCAGGTCACGGCCGCCAAGCTCGAGTATCAAGTGCAGCGATTCGATCAAGCCATTGAATTTCTCTTGAAGGCGAATAAACTAAAACCCAGTACTTTTGATGTCATGGCGATGCTGGGCGTGGCGAATATGGACGCGCATCACTACGACGATGCCGAAAAGTGGTACCGCGCTGCCCTGGCAAAGAACTCTGACGATACGGTCGTCCGGGACGGTCTTTGTGAGGTGTTGCTGAGCAAGGGCAACGCTAAGGCGGCGGAAGTCGAGATCGATAAGCTAGCGAAATTGGATCCCTCAAATCCGGACGTCCCACAATTTCGAGATCGACTAAACTCCCTGAAGAACCCTTCAAAATAGAAAGAAGAGACGGCGTTAACCAAACCGCACGAGTGAAACCCCCTTCAAGCTTTATGGCTGGGCGGGGCGAGCACGCGGCGGAGATGCTGAGGGTGATGGTGCGCGTTTGCCGGTATGATATTCCGGACCGCAATACTTCTTCGGCTCCTGCCCAATAACAAAAGTCCTGGTCCGAATTACGGGACAAGAGTCCACCGCAATTAATCCAGTAGTAGGATCGATGTCCAGAGTAATCGTTCCTTCAAGCCTGGTCGGCGCGTCTTCCACGCTAAGATCGTGGCCTTCGCCTTTTAATTGTTTTCGGGGCGACGCTGAGGGTGACGGCAAGGGCAACGGCCCCGGCTGATAGACGGGAGCAGCTTCCAACGGAGGTGGCTCGCCCCCTTCAGGTGTCGGCGTTTCCTCAACTGTTTCTTCAGCGCCGGAGTTTGGTGCGGTGCCATTGATGAAGAACTCGGTGCGTTTATTAGGATCGTCGGCCGATGCCAGCTTGCCCGTCAGAGTATCTATGTTGACCTGCTGAATTCCTTCCGGCATCTGCCAGTCGCCGGCCCATTCCGGGTGCGTTGCAAGGGCCGCACTCATGAAATCTGCCCAGATCGGCAAGGCCGAATTTGCACCCGTCAGTCCCAGTTGCGAACCATCATCGAAGCCTACCCAAACAACGCAGACAAGGTTCGGCGTGTAACCCGCGAACCAGCCATCGCGCGATGTTCCGGTCTTGCCGGCGACGTTTCCCTTGAAGCCGCGAGCGCGCACCTGCGCTGCGGTGCCGCGATTGATAACGTCCTTCATGAACGACGTCATCACATAGGCTATGTCCGGCCGCATCACTTCACTCTTCTGCCCGGTAGGCGCGGCAATCGTAACTCCTTTGCCGGTGGTGATCCGATTGATGGCAATGGGACTGGTTCGTGTTCCGTTCGCTGCAAACGAACTATAGGCGGATGCCATTTGCAGTGGCGTCGCTTCGCTGGTTCCCAGGGCCATGGCCGGATACGCCCGCTGAACTTTCGGCAGCCCGGCCTTAGCCGCCAAATTCATCACGCGGCCAATCGTTACCTCGGTCGCTACCTCCACGGTGACCACGTTAAGGCTATGCACCATCGCATCGCGCAAGGTTACCGGCTGGTACGAATACTTGTCGCCCATGTTGCCCGGCGAATACTGCTGGTTGTCATAGGTAAACGTTTTCGGCTCGTCTTTGTAGATCGTTGCCGGCGTGATTACCCGCGGCACTGGATCGTAGGCGGTGTTAAGGGCGGTGGCGTAGACAAATGGTTTGAAGACGGAGCCGGGCTGGCGCATTGCTTCAGCGCGGTTGAGCTGGCTCTTCGCGTAATCGCGCCCTCCGACCATCGTCACGATTTCGCCGGTGTGGGTGTTCATTGCTACCAACGCAGCTTGTAGTGTTCCCGGCTGCACCCGCTTAGCTTCGACGCGATCGAGCGCCGCCAATTGTTTGCTGACGGCAGCATACGCAGCCCGCTGCAAATCCATGTCAACGGTCGTGTAAATGCGCAGGTGTTCGGCGACGCCCGGTCCCGCGACCAGATCACCCAACTGATTTTGCACGTAATCAGAAAAATATGGCGCGTCGGAAATGTCTATGCGCCCTTTGGTCGGCGCGACCTTTAGTTCGACCGCTTCGGCCTGGGTCGCTTCATCCTGAGTGATGGCTCCGGTTTCCGCCATTGACTGCAGCACTTGATTGCGCCGCGCCGTCGCCGTCTCGATGTCGTGGTAGGGATTGTAGCGGTTAGGGCTGCGTATTAGTCCGGCGAGAAATGCTGCCTCCGGCAAAGTCAGATTCGTGACGTCTTTGTTGAAATAGGCAGCGGCGGCTTCACCAAAGCCATTGATGGAGAACCCCGATTGTTGGCCCAGGTAAGCCTGATTGCAATAAAGCGCAAAGATTTGTTCTTTCGACAGGCGCGTCTCGAGGATAACCGACATGTAGGCTTCGGCTGTCTTCCTTCTCCAACTCCGTTCAGGAGAAAGCAGTAAATTCTTTACTAATTGTTGCGTGATGCTCGAACCGCCCTGGCGCGCCAGAGGCGAGTTGGGATCTGCTTCGTAACGACGCACGAAGGCGCGCAAGATGCCCCGAATGTTGACGCCGTAGTGTTCAAAGAAAGCGCGATCCTCAGTGACGGTAATCGCTTTGATCAAATGTGGCGGCAGATCGTTGAAGCCGATGACCTTTCGCTTTGCCCGCTCGGCCCCTGTGACCGAACTGATCAGTTCCGGTTCGACTTGCGCTCGATCGAGATGCCCGTTTCCCTCTGCGTTTACGATCGAAGCGATGGACTTGCCCGTGCGGGCAAACTGTACGCGCAGTCTTGGGAAAGAATGAGCGCCATCGACAGTCGCGTCTTCACCCGGAACAATCTCCAGATTCGGCCCGTTAACGACATAGCGACCACGGGCGCTTTCGCCCTGCTGCCCCTGCTCGACGTACCCGGTCCGTTTTAGATAAGTAACCAGATCCTCTTCTGAAATATTCTGCCCGGTGCGGAGTTGTTTTGGCGCCGCATAGATTCCCGCCGATCGAGTGAAGACGTCCCCGCTCAGCAGATTGTCAATCCGCCTCGATAGGATCATCCAGTAGTAAACCAGGACGCCGATGAAAATTATTGCGAGGACAGCGACTGGAATGATGACGTATGGCTGTAACAGGGCCTGCATCAAGCGCTGAGATTTCGATTTCGCCGGCTCCTGAAAAGAAACGATACGTGGCGGCCTTTGCATGCGCGTGCCGTCGCGCGCAACGGGGGGAACTCGGTTTTCAGGCGGGTGGCGAATGGGCATGGATTCAATCAAGACTGCGGGCGAGACAAGGCCCCCGAGGGTTGGCCGCTTCAATTAAGATCCCTCGAATGCCCGCGTTCAGCCAGATGGCAGTCTACTACAATTGACACCTATCTCCGCTTTTCGTTAACGTCGAGCCAGCCTGGCCATAGGTTAGATGCGCGTGTCATCGGGTAGGTTTCAGGCCCGCAGTGGCGGAGACTGCGGTCTGTTAACTTTCCCTGGGGAGGTCACGGGTTAAGTCTGGGCTGCTTATTTCCGACGGACTGAAGTCTGTGCCAACTAGACTATGAAAATCTTAGTAACCGGCGGCAGCGGCTATCTGGGCACCCACGTCGTACATTTCTTCGGCGCTCAGGATTTCTCCCGCCGATCTGATCTCGACATCCTCAGCCCGGCCGACGCGGCCGTGGTTGCCGACTACGACGTTGTGATACATCTCGCTGCTTTTCTCAGCCAGGATCCCACTGAGGCAGACCAATGTTTTCGAACCAATGCCGAAGGCACCGCTAACGTCCTTCGCCACATGAGCCCAAACTCAGTTTTCATTTACGCCTCCACCAAAGACGTTTACGGATCCTTCGCCGGCGAATATGACGAGGTACCGGAGACTTGCTGCACGGATTACTGCGGCCAGAAAGCTTTGGCATGGTCGAAGTTAGTTGGCGAGCGCTACGTTGAGTACTATGCAGCAGAACGGGGGTTTCGGGCCTGCATCTTTCGCCTCTCCACCGTCTACGCGCGACCCTCGGAAGGAAACGAATACGGCTTCGTGACGAACTACGTGGAATCCATCAAGCGTGGTTGGCCCATAAGGTTACCTTCCGGCGGTCAACCAATCCGCGACATCCTTCACGTGAATGACTTTTGCCGGGCTTGCCGCGCGTTCGTCGACTCGTCGCAGACCGGCGGCCTGTATAATCTTGGCGGGGGCAAAGCGAATGCCGCTTCCCTTCGGGAGATCATTGATCGGATAGCGGAGATGATTCAGTGCACGGCTGTAATCGACATTGAAAGTGTGCCGCCGGCTCCAGTGCCATTACACTACGTTTCGGATCTCTCGCGCATCAGCGCTGAACTTGACTGGAAGCCGGCCATCGGAATCGAAGAAGGACTACGAAGCTTGATATGAAATCCATTAAAGCAGACCAGATCAAGCGCGTAGTGGTGCGCGGCGCAAACTGGCTTGGCGACGGAGCAATGACTGTCCCCGCTTTGCGAGAGTTGCGCCATCTCTTGCCGCACGCTCACCTCAGTCTTTTTGCCCGCAGTACTACTGCTGGCCTTTTCACTGATGCGAATCTTGTCGACGAGGTGGTGGTTTCTGATCGCAGCGGCTGGCTCTCTTTGGGGAACGAAATCGCAGAATGGAAACGCGGGCAATTCGACCTCGCAATTCTTTTTCCCAATTCTTTTCAGGTGGCCCTAATCGCCGCCCTGGCAAGCGTGCCTGTGCGTTTGGGATACGCGGCGCAGGGACGAGGATTTCTACTGACACATTCCCTGCCCGCGCCGGAATGGCGCGTCTCGCGACATGAAGTTTTCTACTACTTGAATATCGTATCCGAACTGGAACGACTGCTGCATGGAACTTCGCAGATGATGGAACGTGAACCCGATGTCTCGCTTCAGGTTTCCGATGAACGCCAGATCGAAGCCAGCGAGGTCCTGCGGCGCCTGGGTGCTCGCGACGGGCGCACACTGGTGGCTTTGTGCCCCGGCTCGATCAACAGTCGCGCAAAGCGCTGGCCAGCTGAACGCTATGCGGCCCTCGCGGATCGTTTGATAGATGAACTCGACGTGGAGGTTTTGTTAACCGGCTCTCCGGGAGAGCGCGATGTTTCGCTCCAGGTTGCGAACCACATGCGTCATCGTCCGATTATGGCGACGGGGACAACAGACCTGTCGAGTGCAATAGCGATGCTGAGTCTGGTAGACCTTTTGGTTACCAATGACACCGGCCCGGCGCACATCGCTTCGGCCATGGGGCGTCCGACGCTGGTGATTTTTGGCCCCACGAATCCGCTGACGACGCGCCCGTTTTCGGCGGTGGCGGAAATGATCAGGCAGCCGCCCGTCTGCGCGCCATGCATGCTGCGCGATTGCCCGATAGATCATCGTTGCCTGACGGCTATTTCCCCGGATGAAGTGTTCCAACGTGCGGCCGCACTCCTGGGAATGTCAGAAAAACTCAAGTTCGTCGAACTTGTGGGTCCCCCCGGAACGAGCGACAAACTGGATCTTGTCGGACACCCGTAATGAAACGACGCGCTGTCTTCATCGATCGCGACGGTACTGTTTCGGAAGAGGTTGGGTACGTGAATCACCCCTCCCGCTTCCGACTTCTGCCGCATTCTGCCGAGGCGATTCGGCTCCTGAATGAAGCGGGCTGGCTGGCCATCCTGGTTACCAACCAGGCTGGCGTAGCGCGGGGGTATTTTTCAGAAGAGATGATCCAACGGGTGCATGATCGTCTTAAGAGCGAGCTGGCCGCGGAGGGGGCACGTCTTGACGCCATCTACTACTGCGCCCATCATCCGTCGGTGGGCGAGCCGCCCTACCGCCTGGACTGTGATTGCCGCAAACCCAAGCCGGGATTAATCCATCGCGCCGCTTCCGAGTTCGATATCGATCTCGCAGATAGCTGGATGGTGGGGGATCGCTTCGGCGACGTTGAACTCGCCGGCAATGCCGGAGCACACTCAGCTTTCGTTATGACCGGCTACGGACGCGGCGAGTGGGAAAATCAGCGGGGCTCGTGGATCATAGAACCCGATCTGGTGGTAGAAGACCTTCTGGAAGCAGTGAAGCAAATCACGGCTGAGGGCCAACGGCCTGAAATGAAAAAGCCTGGGGCAGCGCCCCAGGAAAGATCTGATTTTCCTAAGCTGCAGCGCTGAAGGCGCGAAATAATAAAAAGACCGGGTGTTCTATTTCGCGCCTTCAGCGCCTGGAACCATGACGTAGTATACCTGGGGCCGTTGACCCAGCCTTTTACATTTCGCGCCTTTGGCTTTGGTGCAGGTCGCGCGACTTGCTCGAACCAAAGTGAATCCGGTAGAAGGCCGCATTTAACTTTAGAAGAAGGATTTGTGATCTCAACAAAGGAATCAAAAGCTCTGCCCGACATCGTTCGCGAGTTTTCCCACCGGAGGATCCTGGTGGTCGGTGACGCGATTGCGGATCAGTTCGTTTACGGCGAGATCAGCCGCGTCTCGCGCGAGGCCCCCGTTTTTATTTTGCGGCATGAACACACTGAAACGGCGCCCGGTGGCGCCGCCAACTGCGCGGCAAATCTTACCGCCCTGGGCGCCCGGGTGTCCTTGATCAGCGTGGTCGGGAAAGACGAACCCGGCACGGAGTTGCTACGGAAACTAGATAGCGCCGGCGTTGATTGCAGCGGCGTCGTCGTTTCACCTAACCAGCGCACGACCACAAAGGTGCGTGTACTTGCCGGGCAGTCACACTCTACCCGCCAGCAAGTGATTAGAATTGACTATGACGGAAAAACGGATTTTGATGGGAAGCTGCGCGATCAAATAACCGGGCAATTGACCGCCGGAGTTCAATCCGCTGATGCCATGATTATTTCCGATTATGGTTACGGTGTGGGCGACCCTTCTGTCACGGAGACGGTGCGAACTGCCGGGGGCGTTGCGGGTATTCCGATCCTGGTGGATTCGCGATTTCGCCTGTCGGGTTTTTCCGGGCTAATGTCTGCCACTCCGAACGAGGACGAACTAGTCCATTTGATTGGGCATGAGCCTGCGGATGTCGGCGAGCTCGAGGCGGCGGGCGGCGAACTTTGTCAGCACCTGGATTATCGGGCGCTGCTGATTACACGAGGCAGCAATGGCATGATGTTGATTGAACCCGGTAAGAAGCCATTGCATATCGCAGCCGTGGGACCCCACGAGCCGGTTGACGTAACCGGCGCCGGTGATACGGTAATTGCGACGTACGCATTGGCGTTGGCCTCGGGCGCTTCATTCGCTCAGGCAGCGCAACTGGCAAATCTGGCCGGCGGCGCGGTCGTTATGAAACGAGGTACGGCGACGGTGACTGCGGAGGAACTAACCGCTGCGGCATTGGGACAGAACCAGGGCGCGGCCCAGGTGATTGGATCTGGTTAGACTTTGATGAGTTCGGATACTACCGGGCCGGACGAGCGCGAGAAGGGCATCGCAACTCGAGCCTCAGTTACACAAACTGGTTGGCGAGCCTGGCTCTTACCGTTGGGGCTAATCTTCACGGCTTTGGCTTTGCAAGCACTGGCCAGCCGCAAACCGCACTTTATCGAGCATTACTACAGCCGTACAGTTTTCCCGCACGTTGGCCATGCCCTATCGCGTGTGAACGGACTCTTCGGATTTTCCCTCGCTGAATTGATCATTATCGCAATCGTTCCGCTTTTGATCGGAGCTTTGATCTATCAAGGACGCCAGATTGTTCTTCGGCGCAGGCCGGCAGGCAAAACAATTCGGGCGACCTTGCTGAGCGCGCTCTGGTTGGCCGGCTCAGCGATGATGTTGTTCCTGCTGCTCTGGGGCTTCAATTACGAACGAGAGCTTTTGGGGAGTAGCCTGGGCCTGGCACGACATCAAGCAAGCTACGAGCAGTTAGAAATCGTTGGCGAGTGGATCGTCAACGGCATCAATTCCAATTACGAAGCCTCGCGCGGTGGGCTGGACACTCCCCGGCTTAATCGGGCGCAACTGAACGAGTTGATCGAATCTGCATACCAACATGAACCTTTGCTGGCTGGGCTCTGCAATGGTGGCTATGCCCAGGCAAAGCCCGTCTACTTTTCGGGGCTTATGAGCCGTCTTGGACTGTCGGGAATTTATTTTCCGTTCACGGGCGAGGCGAATTTTAATGCCGCCCAGCCTGATTTTGATCTCCCGTATGTCATCGCTCATGAGAAGGCACACCAATGTGGCTTCGCGCGCGAAGACGAAGCTGATTTCATAGCCTTCCTGGTGTGCTCGAATTCGTCGAATTCTTATCTGCGGTATTCCGGATACTTGAACGCCTTAAGTGTAGTCTATGCACTGGCAGCATCAGCGCCCGACCGCTACGGACAGG
This sequence comes from Pyrinomonadaceae bacterium, assembly GCA_040003545.1. Taxonomy (GTDB): domain Bacteria; phylum Acidobacteriota; class Blastocatellia; order Pyrinomonadales; family Pyrinomonadaceae; genus DASXRU01. The sequence continues at coordinate 14,037 of JBDUCF010000019.1, forward strand.
TATCCATCAGGCTTGCCGAAGGTCCGCGAGCCGACCTAAGTGCACGCTCGGCTTTTTGGTCGCGCTATGCGGGGCGCGCCAGCCAGCTGAGTCATAGAATCAATAACTCTTATTTGAAGGCCAACCACGTCGCGTCCGGGGCACAAAGCTATCGCGAGGACGTTGCTCTGATCGTGGCCTATTACCTTACTCGAGTAAACAAATGAACTTCGAAGCCTTGTCACGCATCGTGGATCGGGGGCGTCTAATCAAGGAGGTGGCGGCCGCGCGCAACAACAGCCTAAGCGTGGTGTTCGCCAACGGTTGTTTCGATCCCTTGCACGTCGGCCATGTGCGGTATCTCGAAGGAGCAAAAGCCCTCGGCGATATTCTGATAGTAGGGGTGAACTCCGATCGGCAGGTCCGCCGGTTGAAAGGCGCCGGCCGGCCCCTGATTTCTCAGAATCAGCGAGCCGAAATCGTAGCTTCATTGTCGGCAGTTAACCTGGTCACCATTTTTGACGAGCCGACTGTCGAAGCCCTGTTGCTCGAGTTGCATCCGGACATTCACGCCAAAGGCACAGACTACAGCCTGGACACCGTTCCTGAACGCGCTGTGGTACGATCATATGGCGGCAAGGTGGCCATCGTCGGCGACCCGAAGGAGCACTCGAGTACCGACTTGATAGAAGGCTCGCGGTAGCTAAAAGCATTCGTTCCAGCCGTTGCGAGCGAAAACCCACGGAGATCGCTGGAGTGTTAGAGCCCAACTGCACAGAAATTTGGAGAGACAACCCGAATCTCGATTGCCTCATCGTAGTCGGCACGAAGGCCTGGGTGCGGGCTGATGTCTGGGGAGACGCTGCGGGCACCGCGCCAGCAGTTACGTCGGTACGTGCCTTGGCCTTCGATCGCTTCCTAAGGTCTGCAGGACCTCTGAAATCCACCTTCAAAAGAATATCCTTGCTCGCTTGCTTCATTTTGAGGCCGGGCAGGGGTGTGTCTGAACCCAGGTTCTCTTACGATCAATCTGTCTCCCCTGGTCGCATGCAGGAGTTAGCGAGAATTGCGTAGAACCGGGACATGGATGCAGCGCTGGCGCGTGCCGCTGGGGTTTATTTGCGCGGCGCTTTTTCTTGTGTTTGCCCGTCCCAGTCCCTTCACCTTGTTCATCGGCGGGGTAATCGCAGTATTGGGACTCCTGGTGCGGGCGTGGGCTACCGGCCATATTAGAAAAAACGATGCGCTGGCGACCACGGGGCCCTATGCGTATGTTCGAAATCCGCTTTACCTGGGGAGCTTCTTGATCGGTTTGGGATTTACCGTCGCCGCGGCACGTCCAGCCCTTGGGATTCTCTTCGCCGTTCTCTTTCTGAGCATCTATCTTCCCGTGATGCGCGTCGAAGGAGCAACGCTGGTTGAGATTTTTGGGGACAGCTACCTGGAGTACGCCCGCCAGGTGCCATTGTTTCTCCCGCGCCTGTTCCCCTATCAGAGCCAGGTCGCACGCCCGACTAGATTCGAAGCTAATCTCTATGTGCGCTATCGCGAGTACCGGGCAGCGTTAGGTCTTCTGATAGTTTGGGGAATGTTGCTGGTTAAAGCTTTCTATTTCAAATGAGACTTCCGGGTTCGCTACGTTTTGTCCTTCTGGCCTGCACGACGCTCGCTTTTGCGATCGGTGCTGGCCGGCCCGCTCTTGGGCAAAGGAGTGTGGGAACGGACGCAAGAGCGTTTGAAATGGGGGAAGAGCTTGTCTATGAGGCTGAATTTTCAAAGGCTGTGCTACGCAAGCTCGATATTGCCGATTTTCGTTTCACCGCCATCCGGATGACATCCAGAGACTCGCGCGGGGCACCTTCATCCAGCCTGCGTCTGACTGGCGACGTTGCTACCAAGGGATTCTTTAGCAAACTTTTCAATCTGCGCGTCCACCAGCACATTGAGTCGTCGGTAGATCCGGCAGCCTTTTCGGTTTTACTAACGAACAAGCTGGACGAACAAGGAAAGCGCGTCCGGGTCAGTGAAGCAGTCTTCGACCGGACCGCCGGTAGAATTACCTGGACCGAACGAGATCCAAACCATCCCCAACAACAACCGCGCATCGCGACTGCATCATTTGGCGGGACTATCCAGGACACGGTTTCAGCAATATACTTTCTGCGTGTGCAACCCC
>JBDUCF010000249.1:0-4772 GCA_040003545.1 Pyrinomonadaceae bacterium
AAGTCTTTAGCGTTGACGCTGTTTCCTTCCTTGTTCCTCAATCAGTGTAATCTGCGTAATCTGCGGATGCTGTTCTTTCCGGCGGAGAAAGCTGGGAGCTAGCGTTGATTTGAATCGTCCTTATCGAGCAAGCGCGTAGTGTTTTCAGTAACGCTGGGTGGGTGGACCAGCTCCGCTGTCGATGTACGCGGACGCCAAACTGGACCCGGATTCGCAGTAGCCGGCGGTAAAGCCTGCGCGGCTGCAGGCATCCCCATCAGCGGCGGTGCATAGGCCGTCGGCATAAGCCGGACGCTTGGCCTGCCTTCCTCGAAGACTGCCGCATAGAGCATTCTCATCAAGCCACCGACGAAACAAATAATAGCCGAAAGGGGAAGCATCAGTTCCAGAAAACTGCCGCCGGCAGTGTTATAAAGCACGGCCAGGATTGGCACGATGAGTATGCCCAGAATAAACAAGGCCGACCCCTGACGAACACCCCGCGCCCGAGCCGAACGCCCCTGGTTCGCACCCAGATAAGGGCCCAGGTTGCCACCGTTTGCGATGAGGGCCAAAACACCTTCAACCGGAAAGCCGCATCTTGAGCAGAACCTCAAGCTTTCCGAAGCTTGTTGTTGGCCACATTGTGGACAGTACATTACGGTGCGTCCCCGGACTTAAATATGATTCGCAAGAAACATCGGCGGCCAGATGATAACGTGACAGCGCTAACCTCGGAAGCGTTTCCAGAGGCGATTACTAATGCCAGTTTGCCCGGCGGGATTGTGAACGGTGCGGTCACATGAGGCCGCTTCCTTAGTAACAAGGCCAGCGCTCAATTTCTATCATTAGCCCGCGTCGGGACGTCCCGCCCCTTATGATCCTCAGCCCGCGCCAGCGTATCCATTAACAAATTCAAAAGAGTTTGCAGTTCCCCTGACGGAACCGCGACCTTTTTCGAAAGTTCCGAGTCAGTAGAAAAGCCTTCGAACGCGCGCTTGCGTGTTGCTTCGACTTCTTCCAGGTATTCCAGGATGCGCTGACGAGTGTCTAATGTTTCAGGCAAGGTCCATTCGAATGGATCGTCCCAAAGGTTCGCCGTAATACCCCCGAACGTTTGCTCCACGATCGCCGCGCCGCGCACAATCCTCTGGCGCCACGAATCCACGTGTGTTGACCCATCGGATTCGCGCGGCTGCCCTTCAAGCGCGGCCGCCGAATCCGACATCAGTAGATGGCATGCATTTCGGTGAAGACGCGCAAACCGTTCGTCCAGATCCTCTATTAAGTTTCTTTCGCTGTCAGGTTCTTTCAATCAGATCTCGTCGCCGGTTTGCGCGGTTCTCTATGGTTGTTTGGAGCTGCGGCGGCCAGTCTCCTCGATTATCGTTCCGTAGCTTCGGCCGCCATAGTTGAATCCAGTATGGAGATGGCCGGAGACGCCAACTCGCGCGCCGCGCGAAGGCACGCCCCTCGTTGTCGCCACCCAAAGCCTGCCGGTGCCGTCGTCTATTTCATACGCGCCGCTACCCAGCACGCCATAGCTGTCGGTTACTTTTCCGACTATGCCAACTTCCTTGTTCGTGTACTTTGCCGGGTTGGCGTTGATTTGGGAAATTGTTGTCCTACTGGCGGGGCAGGCCGATAGAAAAAGCGCAAGACCAAGAACGGCAGACAAGTCTCCAACTCTACGAATTAAGCTCATCGCGTCTCCTTTTCATGTTTCAAATTGATCGTGGGAGAGCGTAGCAAACCTAAGGATCGGGAGAGGTTACCCTTTTAATGATGCCACCGACTGCCGAATGGTTTCCAGTCCGCCTTCGTGGGTCGACAAATACTGACCCGGAGCGGTAATTGCCTTACTTGCCAAACCAGCCAATTGGCTTTCCGGAAAGATCCACCCACACGCTCTTAACCTGGGTATAAAGCTGCAGGGCGTGCTTACCCATTTCACGTCCGTAGCCTGATTGCTTGAAACCACCGAAGGGCGAAGCGGCATTGAACATATTGAATGTATTGATCCAGACTACGCCGGCTTTGATGTCCCGGGCGAATCGATGCGCGCGCACAATGTCGCGCGTCCAGATGCCGGCGGACAAACCGTAGATCGTATCGTTGGCCTGCTTAAGCAAATCAGCTTCATCCTTAAAAGTAATTACCGACGAGACGGGGCCGAAAATCTCTTCCTGCGCGACGCGCATTTGGTTAGTGCATTCACTGAAGATTGTCGGCTGGAAGAAGTATCCGTTCTCGAATCCTGCTTCAAGCTGTGGCGCTCCACCGCCGCTCAGCACGGTAGCTCCTTCTGCCCGGGCAATCCCGACGTAGCTCTTGATGCGGTCAAGCTGTTCCATTGAAACCTGCGGCCCCATCAAGGTCGCCTTATCCATCGGATTGCCTACCTTCACTGCTTCAGCCTTCGCTTTGAAGCGGTCAAGGAACTCGTCCTTCACTTTCTCTTCGAGGAAAATGCGAGATCCGGCGCAGCAAACCTGGCCCTGATTGAAGAAGATACCCATCATCGCCCCATTCACCGCCTGGTCGATATCGGCATCAGCGAAAACAATGTTCGGCGCCTTGCCGCCCAGCTCCAGCGACACCTTCGTCAGATTTTCAGCCGCGGCTTTAGCAACTAGTTTTCCCACTTCGGTCGAGCCGGTAAAGGCGACCTTATCTATCCCGGGATGCGCGGCCAGCGCGGCGCCGGCCGTCTCGCCGTAGCCGGGCACAATATTCACGACGCCTTCGGGAAAGCCCGCTTCCTGAATCAACTTCGCCAGCTCCATGGCGGTAACAGGAGTTTGCTCGGCGGGTTTTAGCACAACCGTGTTGCCGGCAGCGAGCGCCGGCGCAAGCTTCCATGCAGACATCAGCAGCGGAAAGTTCCAGGGAATAATCTGCCCGCATACGCCGACCGGCTCGCGTAGAGTGTAGTTGAACATCTCTCCCGGCACCGGAATGGTTTCGCCCTCGATCTTGGTGGCATAGCCGGCGAAGTATTCGAAGTTCTCCACTGCCTGGGGCACATCAACGTAAAGCGATTCGCGAATCGGCTTGCCGTTGTCGTTAGTCTCCAGCTCGGCAAGTTCATTCCCGTGTTGCTCGATCAGCTGGGCCAGCTTGTAAATCATTCGCCCGCGATCACGCGCGCTGATTTTCGACCACTTGCCTTCGAAGGCTCGGCGTGCAGCTGCTACGGCTTTGTCGATATCTGCCTTGTCGGCTTCGGCAACTTCCGCGAAGGTCTCGCCGGTCGCCGGGTTTGGCGAGTTGAACGTCTTGCCCGATTCGGCATCAACGAACTGGCCGTCGATGAAGAGTTGGTATTTGCGTGGGGTAGTGGTCTCCGCGGGTTTCACAGATGACATGGGAAAGCTCCTTTATTTTGAAGGCCTCTGAAGATGATGTCCTGAACTTTAGCACTGTCTTATTGTCAAAGTCTAAAGCGGGCCAACGAAGTCCGCGCGCCGTTAGGCGCGAAACGTTCATAGCTTCGAGCCACCGCGCTGGCACTCTCGACCATGTCGGCGTATGTTTGCAAATTATGACTGACAATTTGTGGCCGTCTCTGGTCCTTGAAGAATGGCAGGACACACTGGCAACACTTCACATGTGGACGCAGATCATCGGCAAGATTCGTCTCAAGCAAACGCCGCTAATCAACCACTGGTGGAATGCTCCGCTTTATGTTTCGGCGCGCGGTCTGACAACCTCGCCTATGCCCTACCAGGATCGTATCTTCGAGATTGAATTCGATTTCATCGATCATAAACTGCGAATAGACTGCAGCGACGGCACGCTGACAACACTCGCGCTGCGTCCGCAATCAGTTGCCGATTTCTTTCGCGAAGTGATGGCGGCATTGCATGGCCTGGGAATCGATATAAAGATTTGGCCGATGCCGGTCGAGATCCCAAATCCGATTCGCTTCAATCAGGATCGCACACACGCGACTTACGACGCCGAGTACGTCAATCGATTCTGGCGCGCCCTGGTGAAGATTGACGAAGTATTCAAAGAGTTTCGCGCCCGCTTCATCGGCAAGGTCAGCCCGGTACATTTCTGGTGGGGCAGCTTCGATCACGCAGTTACGCGCTTCTCCGGCCGCCCGGCGCCACCACGCGAAGGCGCCGACAAGATGACGCAGGAGGCTTACTCCCACGAAGTGATCAGTCACGGATTCTGGCCCGGTGGCAACGGTGTGCAGGCGGCCTTCTACTCGTACGCTGCCCCCGAACCTGCAGGCCTCGCCGCATCGAAGATCAAACCGGCGGCCGCATTTTACTCGCCGGATATGAAGGAGTTCTTTTTGCCCTACGATGCGGTGCGCCAGTCCCCTTCACCGGAAACGGCGCTGATGGACTTTCTGCAGAGTACATATGAAGCCGGGGCTAATCTCGCCAGGTGGGATCGTGCGGCGTTAGAGCGGCAGTAGCCCGAGTTGATTCGGATTCAACGTACCGACTTTAGTCGGGCTTTTCGTGTCCTGAGAACACCCCGAGTAATGTCGGTACTCTGAACGGCCACTTAACCTGGGCTGGATGATCAGCGCATCAGAAATCCGTTGTGCCTGCCAGCAACTGACGCAAGACGTACGGCAGGATGCCGCCGTGCAGGAAGTAATCGATCTCGATGGGCGTGTCGATGCGTAGAACCAGCGGCACGTTATCAGTGACGCCGTTTGCGCGATGGACCACCAGCGTCACACGCTGACGCGGTTTCACGTCGCCCTCCAGACCTGTGATATCGAATGTCTCAGTACCGTCGAGTCTCAACGACGCTGCGTTAGTCCC